>JAISEQ010000506.1 GCA_031264045.1 Deltaproteobacteria bacterium | reverse complement strand
CCGAAAGTTCCCAGTCCGCGCCGGAGTCAGATCAGGCGGACGGAGAGCCTCCGGCGGCTCAGGAGGCGGAAGAGACTCCGGTAGCTCAGGAGGCGGAAGAGACTCTGGCTGCTCAGGAGGCGGAAGAGACTCCGGCAGCTCGGGAGGATGAAGAGACTCTGGCTGCTCGGTAGGCGGAAGAGCCTCTGGCAGCTCGGGAGGATGAAGAGACTCTGGCAGCTCGGTAGGATGAAGGGCCTCATGCAGCTCGGGAGGCGGAAGAGACTCCGGCAGCCCAGGAGGATGAAGAGACTCTGGCTGCTCAGGAGGATGAATAGCCTCTGGTAGCTTATGAGTATGAAGAGACTCTGGCAGCCCAGGAGGATGAAGAGACTCCGGCTGCTCGGGAGGCGGTCGGTGTCCCGTCCGCCACTCCCTCCGGGGCTGACCGGAAGTTGTCCTCCCCCTTATGGGTCCGGACGCCCGCCGACAGCCTCCCCTCCAATCCAGACGGCCTTCGGGGCTCCGGACATCACCCGTGACTTCGGCCATCCTCCGGACTTCCGGCTGCCCGCGAGGCTTACGGCCATCCCCGTGGGCTTACGGCCGCCTCCGAGGCTTCCGCCCAGTTTCCAGGACTTGCGGCCCTCCCCTAAAAGGCGGAGCCCCCCCGGAAGCGGACTCCCGTTCCAAAGCCGCTTCCGGAACGATCCGGGCTTTTTTCCGGCCCGCCAATCCATTATGATGGCGATCCGGGCATGTACAATCCGATGCGGGGGGCCCCGGTTCCTGAAGCCTGCCCTCCGTCCATGAATCCCTCCGTCCGTTTCACGGACCTTCGGCCTCCGGTCGGCCATCACCTGCCGAAGGCCCCGAACCCGAGCCCGACCTGACCTCCCGTCCGGGAGGGCACGGCCGCAGTCCGAGGGCATCCTGCCCGCCCCGCCCGGACGTCCCGCGCATCCCGCAGTGCGGCGGGGCCGGGGCGGCCCGAAGCCGGTTCCGGGCCGGCACGGCCCTGGGCGGTCCCGGCAGGGCCCGGACGCCGGAATCTTCCCGTATCAATCAGCTTCCGCCGCGGCGGCAGCGTCAGACAGCCTTTCCAAGGAGCCTTTCCCATGTCGGGACACAATAAGTGGAGCACGATAAAGTACAAGAAGGGGGCGGCGGACGCCAAGCGCGGCAAGCTCTTCTCCCGCCTCATCAAGGAGATAACCATGGCCGCCAAGGACGGCGGGGACCCGGGCGGCAACCCGAGGCTCCGCACCGCGCTCGCGGCGGCCAAGCTCGCCAACATGCCCAAGGACAACATAGACCGCGCCATCAAGCGCGGGACGGGCGAGCTCGAGGGCGCCAACTACGAGCAGCTCTTCTACGAGGGCTACACCCCCGGCGGGGCCGCGGTCCTGGTGGAGGTGCTGACCGAGAACAAGAACCGGGCGGCCTCCGAGGTGCGCCACACTTTCTCCAAGTACGGCGGCAACCTGGGCGAGCCCGGCTCCGTCGCCTGGAACTTCACCAAGAAGGGGTCCATCACCTTCGAGGGCGGCGTGACCGAGGACCAGGCCATGGAGGTGGCCCTGGAGGCGGGGGCCGACGACATCTCCGAGAGCGGCGGCCAGGTGGAGGTCCACACCGCCCTGGCCGATCTGGACGCGGTGAAGGGGGCCTTCGACAAGGCGGGCCTCGTCTACACCCAGGCCGAGATCACCTACGTGCCCTCCTCCAGCCTGGAGCTCTCCGGCCGGGAGCTGAACAGCGCCATGAAGCTCCTGGACGCCCTGGACGATCTGGACGACGTCCAGAAGGTCTGGTCCAACATAGACTTCTCCGACGAGGCGGCCCAGGGTCTCATGGATGAGTAGGACACCGCCCGATCCTTCCCGCGGCGCCCGGAAGGACGCCGCGGGCACCGGCGGCTCCGGATGGCCGCCGGCAGGCGGGACCCCGAGCGGCACGGGCGGCGGAAGGCCCCCGGCAGGCGGAACCGCCCGAGACCGCGCGGCAGAAGCCTTGAGACAGGTCTTAAGAGAGGACCGGAAGATCTGGGGCTCCGGAAAGCGGGGCGGATCAGCCTGGCTCCCGTCATCCGGAGGCTCCATGGCCGGAGGAACCGCCGGCCCCGGCTCGGGCCCAGCCATCCCTGCCGCCCGGGCCGGGCTTCCCCGCAGGGCGGTGATAGGCGCCGTCGTCACCCGTGCCGAGCTCGCCTCCATCAAGATACCCGAGGCCGCCCTTCCCGCTCCGCTGCTTCCCCGTTCCTCGGTGGTCCGGAGCGTCAGGGCCCCGGTTCCTGCCGGGAGGGCACCCGCGTCTGCAGCTGCCCCCGGAGCTCCGGTCGCGGCCCGGGCAGGGTACGCCGGGACGGCGGATGTCCGGGCAGAAAACGCCGGGACGGCGGAGGCACGGGCAGGGAACGCCGGGACATCGGATATCCGGGCAGAAAACGCCGAGACGGCGGAGGACCGGGCAGGTTACGCAGGGACGGCGGCGGCCCGGCGCCGCCTCCCGGCCTGCCGCGGAGGCATGGCCAGCGGAGCTCCGGTTGTTGCCCCCTCCCCTGCGGAGGGCTTCAGGATCATAGGCATCGACCCCGGAAGCCTCCATACCGGCTACGGGGTGGTGGAGCTTTCCGGGACCTCCGCGAGGATGCTCTCCTACGGGAGGATCTCCCCCAAGGCCGCGCTCCCCTTCTCCGAGAGGCTGAAGATCATCTTCGAGGGCCTGGGGGAGCTCATGGAAAATCTCATGCCGCACGCGTGCTCGCTGGAGGACGTGTTCTCCTACAAGAACCCCCGCTCGGCCTTCAAGCTGGCCCAGGCGAGGGGCGCCGCCATCACGGCCATGGCCGTGGCCGGCATCCCCGTCTTCGAGTACTCGCCCACCCTGGTCAAGAGCTCCGTGTGCGGATCGGGGAGGGCCGGCAAGGACCAGGTGGCCTTCATGGTCATGAGGACCCTGGGTCTCTCGGGAGACGCGCCCCCCGACGCCACGGACGCCCTGGCGGTGGCCCTGTGCCACGCGGCCCAGGCGGGGGCGAGGACGGCCCAGTCCGGCGCACCCCTGGCGGCGGGCGGCAGGGCCGGGAAGTCCAGCTGGAAGGGGCTCGCGGTCGAGGATCTGGCCCGCATGGGCTACAGGACGGCGGACTGCCCATGATAGAGCGCCTGAACGGGACAATCCTGGAGAAGTCCCCCTCCGGCCGGGTGGTGGTCGGCACGCCGGGGGGGGTGGGCTACGCGGCCCTCGCCCCCATGTCCACCACCCTGCGGCTTCCTCCGGAGGGGAGCGAGACGGCGCTCTTCACCCGCCTCGTCTGGAACGAGAAGTCCGCCGACCTCTACGGGTTCCTCACCCGCCCGGAGAGGGACGCCTTCGACGTGCTGGTCTCGGTCAACAAGGTGGGCCCCAAGCTGGCCCTGACCGTGCTCTCCTCCCTGGATCCCCCGGATCTGGCCAGGGCCGTGGCCGAGCAGGACCTCCAGAGGCTCTCCGCCGTGAAGGGCATCGGCATGAAGACCGCCGAGCGCATCCTGCTGGAGCTGAAGGACAAGGCGTCCAGGCTGGCGGACGCGGCGGGCGATCAGGGCTCCTCCGGCGACGGCGCCTCCGGAGGCGCGCCGTCCGGTCTCCTGAACGAGGCGTCCTCCGCCCTCCAGAACATGGGCTACGGACGGCCGGAGGCGGAAAGGGCCCTCCGGGGCATCGTCCCTCCCCCGGGAGTCGCCGGAGACGCCGCCCTCGAGCACCTGATCCGCGGGGCGCTGAGGGTCCTGGGCAGAAACTTCTAGATCCGGCGCCCGGAAAGATGACCGTTTCATGCTGGCCAGCAAGCCTGAAAGTCCGGGGCATGAGCGGGCCGGAGGCCGGTGGCCGGGAGCCAAGGGCCGGGAGCCGGGAGCAGGTTCCCGAAAGATCCGGCGCTGGTTTGGGTTTGAGCTGACAGATGTCCTGAAGTTGAGGCCGAAGTCCGGGGCCTGACACGATTGGATTTGAGCCGGCGGATGTCCTGAAGTTGAGGCCGCCGTCCGGGGCCTGAGACGATAGGATTTGAGTCGGCGGATGTCCTGAAAAGAGAGGTCGGTGTCCGGGGCCTGGAACGCTTGGGCATGAGCCGGAAAAAGTCCCAGGATGCCTCGAAACGGAAGCACCAAGGGCCGAGACCTGGACGGAGACGAATGCCGGGACGGGTCCGGGGAACAAGCGAAGGGGGGATCCCGGGACGGGTCAGGTGAACAGGCGAAGGGGGGATCCCGGGACGGGTCCGGTGAACAGGCGAAGGGGGGGATGCCGGGACGGGTCCGGTGAACAGGCGAAGGGAGGAATGCCGGGACGGGTCCGGTGAACAGGCGAAGGGGGGGATCCCGGGACGGGGGACCGGCAGCAAGCCAGCGGATCGGTCGTGTCGATTACAGGAGAAGGAAAGGCGGCAAATCCTCCCCGCCCCGAAAGACTTTCCACAGGTCGGCCTCAGGGCCGGCCTAAATTCCCTGGCGGGCCCATAAAGCCCGCCTTTCAAGCGCCCGGGGGCAAAAGCTTCCGGGACTGACCTGCGGGCCGTCCCCCGACCGGGAGGGGCCCGCCCCGGAAGCCATGCGGATCTTCGCCACACTCTATCTCGCGAGCGTCATGTCCCGCGACAGGCACTTCGCCCTGCTGAAACGCCTGGGATACCTGCCGGAGCTGTACTTCAACGCCGGGTGGGACGCTATAGATCCAGGCGTCCACAAGGAAATCGCGGCGGTCGTGAACGGGGAGCTCGGAGGCTGCGGGATTCATCTTCCGTACCGGGACGTGCTTCCGGGGACCCCGGACAGCTGCGGGAGGGAGATCCTGAAGCGCTCCGCCGAGGCGGCTTCAACATACTCCCCGGTCCACCTGGTGGGGCATGCATGCTTTCGGCCCCTGAAGGACTCCGAGGCGGCACCCTCCAGACACATGACGATGGGGCCGGGGGATCTGGAGGGTCCGCTGGCGAGACCCTCGGAAGAATGGCTCGAGAACTCGCTCGCCTCATGGGAGGGGGTGCTCGGGGAGACCGGGGGCAAGCTCTTCCTGGAGAACACCGCCGACAGATCCCCCCTGGCGATCAGGAGGCTCCTGGATCTGATGGACCCGGGGAGGGCCGGGATGTGCCTGGACGTGGGGCACTGGCACCACTCCGGCATGGGAGCCGGCTGGAGGAACCTCGGGACATGGCTGGATCTGGCGGGAGTCCGCATAGGGCATCTCCACCTCCACGACAACGACGGCACGGCCGACCAGCACCTGGCACTGGGGGAAGGGCTCATAGACTACCCCGAAGTTTGGAGGCTTCTTGCGGAAAGGGGGCTCGACCCCTCCGCCACCCTGGAGAACCACCTCCCCGAGAGGCTGGAAGCGAGCGCCGGGTACCTTGCCTCCCACCCCTTCCCCCCGGCGGCCTGATTCCGGAAGCCGCTCCAGAACGGGGCAGGGACAAGGACACGTGACCCGAGCTCCCCGGACCGCCCCGGTTCGCTGAGCTTCCTCCCGGCACGGCTTCCGGACAGGAGGCATTCCTGAAGTGTGGCCGTGAACGGATCCTTCAACGCAATAAGCAGTGTGTTGACAAATAATCCAATAATTTGTAGTATTAATTAAAGTTGCAATATGCTTGCAACTTTTCATACAGTCCATTTCATCAGGAGAAAGCCCGGTGTACCAGAAGAAGAAACCTGTGGATCGGGAGAAGAGACCTGTGGATCGGGAGAAGAGACCTGCGGATCGGGAGAAGAGACCTGCGGGCAGGATTATTCCTGTTCTCCCTACCAGCATGCAGAACTTTGAAGAACTGAGAAAAAAGAAAGCTATCTACGTCGACAAGACGATGTTTTTCCCGTTGCTTTCGAGCACGAGCAAAATTATATTTTGCTCCAGGCCACGCCGATTCGGCAAGACCCTGACTGTCCATACCCTTGATTCCTACTTTTCAGGAAAGAAGGAACTTTTCCAGGGCCTGGCGGTAGAAAATTTGATGAGCTCTCCCGAGTTTATAACCCACCCTGTAGTCCGTTTGGACATGAGCTCGGCAGCGGACAGTAGCAGCATCCAGATTTTTGGAAATAGCCTCATGGGTTGCCTCGAATCAAATGCAAAAAGGAACAACGTTTCCTTGAGGGACTCCGATCCTGTAAATGCCTTTAAGTTACTTCTAGAAGATATCCACAATGCCACTGGGGAAAAAGTCGTACTTTTGATTGACGAATACGATGCCCCCATGATCAAGCTTGTTCAAAGGGACAAGCTGTCATACGATGATGTTTTGCTTTCTCAGACACGCATCGTTATGGAACGTTTCTATTCCCAAATCAAATCATCAGACGAAAACCTTGAATTTGTCTTCATAACCGGCGTCACTAAGTTTGCCAAGATGGGTGTGTTTTCTCAACTAAACACCCTGATAGACATTTCTCTTATGCCAGAATTCGCTGATTTTATTGGCTACACTCAAAAGGAATTGGAAACAAATTTTTCATTCTTCCTTAATAAAACTGCAAGAAAACTGAAGATTCGAAAAAAACAACTTTTGTTGGATATCTGTGATTATTACGATGGATTTTCCTTCGACGGGAATACCAGGATGTACAACCCTGTTTCCGTTCTCTCTTTCTTCATTTTCAATGACTATAGAAATTACTGGATGGAATCAGGCTCTAACAACCTAATCAAGAAATTTCTTCTGGAAAAAACGCTCACAGTGGACCAGTTCGAAGGAATGAAGGTGACCAGTAGCTTTGTCAGCAATCCCGGAGAAATCCAGATTACTCCGCCTCATGGATTTCTTTACCAGTCAGGATATCTGACCCTGCGGTCCCAAAATCCTGGCAATTATACCCTGCACTACCCCAACCGTGAAGTCCGATCGGGCATTTCCGCCTTGTTTCTGGAAAACCTTAATCTTTCTTACCCTGACATTGGCACAGCCGGTCGTGAACTTGCCATGCACCTTGCAGTTTGCGATATTCAAGGTATAGTTGATGTTTTCCATCAGCTTCTTGCCGGTATTTGCTACCATGACCACTTGATCGCAGACAGCTCTTCTCAAGAAAACTATTTGGACAATGATATACGCGAAAATTTTGGAGTGAATTTATCTGATGAATCTATTCGACAGTTATCAGCTGCACTTTCAGACAGGATTCGCAAGAAGACAGGCGAAGGCTTCTACCGAACAATTTTGCAAGCATGCCTGTGGATGGCCGGAGCCAAAGTGGTACCTGAGAAGTCCGAAAACATCGGGCGCCTCGACCTTGAGGTTGTCTTCGGCGGCCTGACATACGTCATGGAGCTGAAGATGTCGGATGATATCGCAGGCGGGCACAAAGCCGCCAGGGCCGGAATGATTCAGATTCACGACAGAGGCTACGGCCTGGCTTCAGGAAATCCTGTCCTGGTATCGCTGGCAATAGGGAGAAAGGAAAGAAACATTGTGTCCTGCCTCTTCGAGAAGAACGGTCATGAGATGTGCGTTTTGACCCAGGGACATTGGAAGTACCTGACAGCTCTTAGCAGGAAGAGACAGAAATAGCAGGTGTCATACGAGAATACAAATATCAAATCTTTATGAATTTTAAAAACTCCATCGTATTTGCGGATTTAATTATCCATCTTACCAATAATTTAATCGTAGATATTTTTATATTCATATAGATATTCTTTATGGATATCTGTTAATAGGTAAAATTACAAAATTGAATTGTACTTCCTGGACAGTGATAAACAGATTGACAGAGTCAATATAGAAAGTTGACCGTTGCCTATTGCCTGTCCAGGAGCGCCAGAATACGATTAGCAAATCTTAACGACAGATTCAAGTCAACATTGATTGTATCCGGTCACCTGGAGGCAAAACATTCCTCCAGTCTCCTGTTACCTGCCTTTTGTCCCTGTTACCTGTCCTCTGTCCCCTGCAACCTGACTTGCCAGATCGTGTGAGCGAAGCACGGAACACCCTCCTCTCAGGACCATGGCGGACCCGTGGTTGCGTGCCCTAATCCGACCAACTTGCAGACTGTTGCAAAAGTCAATTCCAGAGAACCAAGACAGGCACGATATACCATATAAAGCATAACTAATAGGATTTTTAAGATCTAGTCTATGCCGCGTAGCCCTTTAAGCTCAAGACAACCACTTTTGCAACAAGACTGCTAGAGAGGGGTTAGCTGGACCGTGCGCTTCGAGGGTTCGGACCGCCAACGAACGGACTTCGACCGGTTCCGAATACTGTGGACACCCTCCACCTCCTTGATCATGACGAACCCGCCCGCCCCGGCGTCCGCAACCACGCCGTCCACGTCAGCACGGCGATCTATCATATCCCAGCAGTGGGCAGGACATTCAGACTGTATCGGCAAGTGGCGGGTGTCCGGCGAAGGCGGTAAGTCCCATGTATGCCGGATCTGGCCCGGCGCACACGCGTGTGGGGCTCACATGGCAACCCATGGCGAGGGCACCCTTGGCTTCCGTATTCAGCCCGGATCCAATCCCCGCGATGGCCCGATCACGAAACAACGGACGCCCAGCACCCGGATGGAATCTAGCGCGGCAGGGGCTCCGGAAAGCCCATTGGCCGGGGCGTCCCGGTATGCGGGAAGGCTCGGACGCGACCGCCGGGAGCGACGGTTACTCGGAGCCGGGCCCAGCCCGTCCGTTGGCCGCCGGTACATCCTGCCTAGAGATCCCCGAACCTGGAGGCTGGGGAGCCGATCGGTTCGCATCAGATGCAAGCGGCAAGTTCAAATAGACCTGAATTTCTCTGACGTCCAGACGTAAATTCGTAACTGTCTCAGATAAATTTTCAATCTTGGTCTCTAAACCGGAGATCCTGGTCTCTAAACCGGAAAACCTGGTCTCTAAACCGGAGAACCTGTTGGACACGCTGGTCTCTAAACCGGAGAACCTGTTGGACACGCTGGTCTCTAAACCGGAGAACCTGTTGGACACGCTGG
>JAISEQ010000392.1 GCA_031264045.1 Deltaproteobacteria bacterium | reverse complement strand
CGGAGCTTGCTGCACCACATGGCCTGCTCGGAGGCAACCTGGAAGTTCTGGGCGGACAGGACGTGCCAGCGGTCGGAGCTCTTGGTGTAGAAGCGGTCGTAGTAGTCCTTCACCATCCTGTGCGAGCTGAACTGCGGCATGAGATCCCTGATGCTGTTGCGCATCATCTCGCACCAGTCGACGGGGATGCCGTCCGAGGTGCGGACGTAGAACTTGGGCACCACCTGGTGCTCGAGCAGGTTGTAGAGGGCCTGGCTCTCGGTCAGGTCCTGGAGCTCCTGGTCCGGGTCCACCTCGCCGTTCCCGATGGCCCAGCCGTAGTCCGGGCCGTAGCCCTCGTCCCACCAGCCGTCCAGGACGGAGAGGTTCAGGACCCCGTTCGCGAGCGCCTTCATGCCGCTCGTGCCGCAGGCCTCCAGGGGCCTCCGGGGGTTGTTGAGCCACACGTCGCACCCGGCGGAAAGGAGGGAGGCCAGGTGGATGTTGTAGTTCTCAAGGAAGAGGATGCGGCTGTGGAAGCGCTCCTCCCGGGAGAAGTGGATGATGCTCTTGATGAAGGCCTTGCCGTCGTTGTCCGCGGGGTGGGCCTTGCCGGCGATGATTATCTGCACGGGCCGCTGGGGGTTGTTCAGGATCTTCGCCAGCCTGTCCGGGTCGGAGAAGAGCAGGGTCGCCCTCTTGTAGGTGGCGAAGCGTCTCGCGAAGCCGATGGTGAGCGTGTCCGGGGAGAGTATCTCCATGGCCCCCTGCACCAGGTCGGCGGGCGCCCCCTGGCGCTTCAGCTGCTTCATGAAGGCGCGGCGGCTGAAGGCCACCAGCCGCTCCCGGCAGTGGCAGTGGGCACGCCACAGCTCGGAGAGGGGGATCTGGTTCACGTGCCTCCAGATGTGGAAGGGATCCGGGTCCTCCTTCCAGTCCTGGCCCAGGTAGCGGGTGTAGAGCCTCGATATCTCCCTGGAGGCCCAGGAGGACACGTGGATGCCGTTGGTCACGGAGTCGATGGGGGTGTCCTCCACGGGGGTCTTGGGCCAGATCGCCTGCCACATGTGGCGGCTCACCAGGCCGTGGAGCTTCGAGACGCCGTTCGCGTGGGCGGAGAGCCTCAGGGAGAGCGGCGTCACCCCGAAGGGCTCGTTCTCGTCGCGGGGGTTCACGCGGCCGTAGCCCAGGAGGACCGGCCAGCTTATGCCCAGCTCCTTCGCGTACGCCTCGAAGTAGGCCCTGGCCAGATCCGGGGCGAAGGTGTCGTTCCCGGCCGGGACGGGGGTGTGCGTGGTGAAGATGGTCGAGGCCTGAACCAGCTCCTTCGCGGCGTCGAAGGTTAGCCCGTGGTCGTGGCGGAGGCTGTTGATGCGCTCGAGTGCCGAGAACGCGCTGTGCCCCTCGTTCATGTGGATGACCGTGGGGGTGATGCCCATGGCCTTCAGCGCCCTGAGCCCGCCGATGCCCAGGACTATCTCCTGGCGGATGCGGTTCTCCTTGTCGCCGCCGTACAGGGCCGAGGTGGTCCCGCGCAGGTCCGGGGGGTTCTCGTCCAGATCGGTGTCCAGGACGTAGAGGGGTATCCTGCCCGCCATGATGCGCCAGACGGCCACCGCGCACATCCGGTCCCGGAAGTGCACGTAGACCTTCACCTGCCTGCCGTCCCCGTCCAGCACCTGGGTGACCGGCATGGCATCGTAGTCGTTGGGGACGTAGTTCTCCATCTGCCAGCCGTCGTTGTTCAGGTACTGCTGGAAGTAGCCGGTCTGGTAGAGGAGCCCCACCCCGACCAGGGGGATGTTCAGGTCGGACGCGCTCTTCAGGTGGTCCCCCGCGAGTATCCCGAGCCCGCCGGAGTAGATGGGGAGGCAGGTGGTGAGCCCGAACTCCGCCGAGAAGTACGCGACGCAGGTCCTCCCCCCGTCCAGCGGGGGGGCGCCCATGTACACGTCGAAGCGGTGGTTCACCTCCTCCAGCTCGGAGACGAAGCCCGTATCGTTCGCGAGCTCGTCCAGGCGCTTCTGGTCCACGCGGCTCATGAGCCTCACCGGGTTGTGGTTGGACTCGGTCCAGAGCTTGGGGTCCACGCGCTGGAAGAGGTCCCGGATCTCCGAGTTCCAGCTGAACATGATGTTGTACGCCATCTTCTTAAGGGGAAGAAGGCGCTCCGGGAACCGTGGGACGACCTTAAACTCAAGTTTGGCTTTCATGAGGCTCCTCTTCGGCGGAAGGTTCTCGGGCGCCCTGGGGCCCGCGGGACATGTCGGGACTAATAAAGATATCAGCCGCGAAAAGGCTAGTCAAGGAACTGGGAGGCAGCACGGCAGCGGCTGAGGCCCCGGATGTCCCGCCCGGTTCGGCCGGCGGGCCCGCCGCGCGTGGAAGAGGGGGGCGGGGGACGCTTGGCCCGGACGGGCAGCCCCGGAGCGAACGACCTCGCCGGGGGCCTTGGCGGATCGGGCCGGCCCGGGCGGAATGGCCGGCCTGGCGGCATGGCCTGTCTGACCGGTCTGGCCGGGAGGGGCGGCGGGCGGCACGGGAGGTCACTTGCCACGGCCTCCCGTTCCGGCTCCGGGCGGAGGGGCTTTCCGGCATCCGAGGTGCCTGCCCGTCCGGGTTTGGGCACCGGGCGCCGGGGATTTCCGGCATCCGAGGCATCAGCCCGTCCGGGTTTGGGCACCGGCCGCCGGGGATTTCCTGCATCCGAGGCATCAGCACGTCCGGGTTTGGGCACCGGCCGCCGGGGATTTCCGGCATCCGAGGCATCCGCCCGCCCCCGTTTCGGCTCCCGGCGCCGGGGCTTTCCGGAATCCGAGGTGCCTGCCCGTCCGAGTTCCGGCTCTTGGCGCCGGGGCTTTCCGGCATCTGCGGTTGCCCGTCCGGGTCCCGGTCATCGCGCCGGAAACGTTTTCCAGGAATGCGCGGTCGGTCCCGCAGGATGCAGAGGCGGCGGATGGCGGGAGGAGAGGTTCATGCGACCGGGCGGCGGAGCGTCTGCGGGACGTCCCGTCGCCGGTGCGGCCCTGCCCTCCCCCGGGGGCATTTGCCCGGAGCGCCGTATTCCGCGGTTGTCCGGCGGTATCACGGGCTGCGGGGCGGACAGCGGGGATTGACGTGCCGGTCCCCCTGCGGGCGGTTTTCACAGCGCTCTTCAGCAGGCGATCCGGTTCCGGAGGCTTCCAGTGGGCATCGGAAGCGGGGGGTGCCGCAGGCTTCTCCCCGGAGGCCGGGATCTGGCTTCCTGGAGGGTTCCGGCCCCGTGTTCTGCGGCGGAAAGGATGTGCTGATTCGGAAATGCCGGCTGTTTTCCGATGGGGTCAGGACATGGAGGGTTCAGGGAAGCCGGGCTGCCGCCGTCCTGGCCGTTCAGCGGTCGCCAGTCCCGCCCGCGTTTCTGAAGTCGGAGCGGACGAAACCCTCAGTGAATCGCAGGGGACGGCCGGCCATGCCCCGCGGCCTGTCGGACTCCGCGCCTAACGGTCCGGCAGGCCACGAGTTTTCTGGTTACCAGATAGGCAGGGGGTGGTGGGATGCTTCCACAGGAAACGGTTTTATCTAAGGTGTCGTAACCCCCCCCCGGCCTGCTGCGGGGATATTGGGCGCGTCCAGCCCCGGTTCTCAACGCGGTTCCCGATGATTTCCGTGCTGGCGTCCCCGGCGGTACAGGTGAAGTGACCGTCTGACCAGAAGGTCTGCTCCTTCCGGAACTTGGTCTTGAGATAGTCGCCGTACTCCTTCCACGGGAAGACAGCGGTTAAGGACTTCAGCTTCCCCGCTATCTCCTTGATGCTGGCAACTGGCTTGAAATCCATCTGGATATGGATGTGATCCCGGTCAGTTTCCATGGCGTCCATGGAAAACCCGCAGTTTTTCGTCCTGGAGCACCGGAAACACAGCTTCTTGACCTCCTCCACCGGCCCGACCGGCAGTTTCAGCCAGGTGCCTGCACGCCGGGATCACGTGATCCTTCAGCGGATACTTAGAACGGCTTCCGCGATGACAGTCCATGATCGTCCTCCGGCTCCGTTCTTTCCATATTGATCGTGGAGGCTGGAAAACCGGCAGGCTTACCGGTGACGATCGACAGAACGGCACTGTCATCTCCCCCTGACGGTAAGGGAGAGCTCACCGGTTGCCGGTGCAGGGTTCAAATGGATCTTTCGAAGTTTCTTTACACTACATGCCAGGGAAGGCGTCTGCGGTGAAGGCGGTGTTAGGGTACGCCGGGATACGGAAGATGTCAGCCTCCGTGAAGGTTGCGCTGATCCGGTGCCCGTCGGCATTCTGGGAAAAGTCTTTCAAGATCGGCGTCTGAAAGGTTGGGGTAGCCGTGAGCCCCGCGTCTCCTGTACGATCCTTGACCTCCCCCTGTCCCGTGATGCGGGAGATGACGTGATCGATCGGGAGAACCGAGATGGGCAACTTAATTGAAATGGCTCCTCACGATCTGCGGGGAGCGCGGAAGGATGGACCGGCGAGATTCCGGTAAGGGCCGGAGCTTGGTAATGATACGGTCATGAGCTGGATGTTGATCCTGGAGCAAATGTTGATGAAAGAATTCGATCATAAAATATTTGTAGTGAAAATTTTTTGTTTATGTAACTACGCTGTATTATATTGATTATGGGGTTTGGTTAGGGATGAGGCATCAATTCATGTGGTGCGTGTCCGATCCTGGACTTCAGTTTTCGTTTCGCGGAACACCTCCGGAGCCGCAGTGGATGCAGAAGGACGGGACGGCAGGGTCCTCGACCGTCCGGGCTTCAGGACTCCCCGTCATGGCGATGGATTTTTAGTGGCCTGGGCACGAAGCGTTGCACGGGAGAATCGAATCGGCCTCCGGCTGGTTTCGCTCGGGGGGACGCAGGAGCGGGTGAAGCCGATGACGCGGGCAGCATGAGGTAGAGGCGGTCGGGAAGCAAAAAATAAATTTCGGGGAAGTACTGAATCCGGGGGCGAACCCGGTTACAATAGTCACCAATCGATGACCTTTGCTGGCGGATGCCATTCTGCCGGAAACTAATCAGAATCCTGGTGCCTCCTTCCTGCAGGGCTTTCCGTAAGGTGAGTCATCGTATATGATTTGGTTTGCCCTTTTGGTAGTTCTGGTTACGGTTCCGTGGCCAATGTCCTCCTGCGGTCGGTTCGGTCGGGTCCCCGGGAGGACAAGAGGGGGCCGACTGGTGCGGTGCCGTTTCCGATTTCCGATCGTTCCGGCAAGGCAAGCTTAAGTTGGGCTCTTCGAGGAAAGGCGTACGCCTTTCCTCGAAGAGCCCTTTTAGGAAGGTGCGTCCTTCGGCGGCTGGTACGGCGGCCCCCAGCCCAGGTTTGGGCGGAGAGTTCTTCCGGCTTAGACGGGGGCGTCCGTCGCAGGAGAGGCCTCAGGCCCGGAGCACCTATCGCATGCTTGGCTGTGTCCGTATGGGCAAACGAAAACCGTCCGGACCCCCTTCAGCGGAAGGAAGGCCGGACGGAAAAAAGCTCAAATGTACAACGATATCCTGGTGAAGGGTTAGGTTTCTCAGGCGACTGCAGTGGCGTCTTTGACGGGATCCTGGGTATCGGCAAGATCGTCCTTAACATTGGACTCATGCTTGTCTTTGCTTGGCTTGAGCCCGTACAGGGAACCCTCCAGCCTAGCGACATCCGCCTTTGTAAGGAAAATTGCTTTCAACAACTCGCTCATCTTCATGTCTAGAGCGGCGAACTTGTCGTCAATTCTGGCGAACTTGTCGTCAATTCTTTTGTCTGACGCGATGAACCTGTCATCCATCCTTTTGCTCAAGGAACTTATGTCGTTAGATAGCCGGTTGAGTAAAAACCCAAAAAAAACTGACAAAAAAGCAACGACTATGCCGGAAATAATGAAAAATGTGTTTAAATATGCCTTCGTATCCTCATTGATGCCGCTGGATGTCATGCCAGGCGCTACGCTTCCTACAGGGGCCTGCGTTTCCGAGGCGGCGGCCAGGTTATCTGGTGCCGTTATCGCGGGAGCCCGGCCTACAGCTTCGGGACGGGCCTGGGGCCCCGTTATGCGGTTGGGTACGCCGGTGAGGTAGGTAACGGCGAACACCGCGACAAGAGCGAGGATTATCAAGCGGATGGACTCTGCCAGATACTTGACCACAACGGATTTCGTCCGCTTTCCCGGGGCATTCCCGTCCTGGACCGGGCTGTCGGTCGCAGCATCGTGAGGGCACTGGTAGGAAATGTTGTTTTCGTCAGCCATGATTCCTTAACCTCCATAATCAGGCTATCATAAAACGGCTCCAAGCGCAAGAAACCCCGCAGGTCCGCAGGTCCCTCCATTGGCCCATTTGCCCCCCTCACGGCGGCGGCAGGGTTTCCGCCGGAACAGAAGGGAAGGGTTGGGGGCCTCTCCTGGCGGCGACGCGAGGTCCGGGAAGGACATTAGCCGGGTTAACGAGGCGTGCCGGCCGGGGATGGCAAGCCGCAAGCGGGCGGGTTTTCCCTGGCCTGCCGATTACACAGGATTCGGCAGGCGAGGCGTGCGTTACATGAACGTCAACTGCGGGGCCCTTTCGTCGAGGACCTGCGGCCAGCTTGAGGCTCGGGCTCCTGGTAGGGCGCGGGTCCGCCACCGCCGACGGATGGCCGCGAGGCGTACCTGCGCCCCGGTCATATAGGGGCCGTTTCCTCCCGGATTCCCGGTTTCCCCGGGTGCGGGACATCGGGGACGAGCGTAGTGAGGTGCCCGCCGGACGCGGCTCCGGGGTGGATGCGCGGTTACCGTCATGCCTGGGAAATCACGACAATCCGTTGATTTTTACAGGATAATGTTGATTCCGCTGTAAAAAACCTCGCCCCTCCCGGGGCTGGCCGACCGCAGCTCGAGAAGGAGGTGCCTCACGGACACCCTGAGACATGCTCGACAAGAGCGTATAAGTCAATTGGGGCGCAATTCTCCCGTCGCTGACCGCCCGGCGCTCGGCGGTCAGTCTGCGGGACCCGACTTTTGATCAACATTCCTGCTTCCTCCCTGCTGTCAAGTTCCGGACGTGGCGGCTGTCCGATTCTCCGGAAATGCGCCCCGCCGAAGTTCAGGCCGCCAGGCGGAGCTTCTTGAGCAGGAGCCAGAAGGCGAGAGCCCTCCTGATGTTCACCACGGCGATCTTCAGGTTGTTCGACGCCTCCGCCCTGACTGTCCCCCGGAACCTCAGGCGCCCTGTCCCGGTGACCCTCCCGGTCTCGCTCGCGGCGGCCTCGACGCCGTTTCTCTGCCTGGCCTTCCCGACGTTTTCCGGTCTGCCGTTCACGGAGCGGTTCCTCGCGGCCTCGAGGCCGGAGAGCCTGTACCTCATCCCGCAGCCGCTCCGCTTCCCGGCGGACACGGGGCAGCGCCCGGCGCAGGGGAAGGTCCCGCAGACCGTCCTGTCGAAATGGACGTTGCAGGCGTCCCCTCCCCCGCTCACGGTCGTCGAGGCCGCCTGCCCCCGCAGGCACTCCGTCACGGCGCC
>JAISEQ010000359.1 GCA_031264045.1 Deltaproteobacteria bacterium | reverse complement strand
GCGGGGGCGGAACGGGGGTGGAGGTTGCCGCGGACCGGAGGGCGACATAAGGTATCATCTCTTCCGACCGTCCGCAAGGTCCGGATGCGGGTCTGGCCTCGGAGCGGGGTCCCGCCGGCTGGCGTCCCGGATTCCCGGCGCGTCGGGACCGCGGCATGGGCGACGTTTGGCGGGGGAATAAATGGGTAACCCGTGAACGGTTACCCCCGTGCTATAATGCGTAGTTCCGAACCTTACTCGGTCGACACCTCCAAAGGAACCTCCATGATAACGACGCTAGTGTCTTTCGTAGTCCTCCTGGTGATACTCATATTCGTCCACGAGCTGGGCCACTTCCTGGCGGCCAAGCTCCTGGGCGTGGGCGTGGAGCGCTTCTCGCTCGGCTTCCCGCCCAAACTGTGGTCCAAGAAGATAGGCGAGACCGAGTACCAGCTGGCGGTGCTCCCGCTGGGGGGCTACGTCAAGCTCGTGGGGGACGAGCCCGGCGCGGAGCTCACGCCCGAGGAGATGAAGAAGTCCTTCCTCCACAAGCCGTTCCTCGTGAAGTCGGCGGTGGTGCTGGCGGGCCCGGCCTTCAACCTCGTCTTCGCGTGCCTCGCGCTCTGGCTCCTCACCTGGTCCGTTGGCATCAGGCACGCGCCTCCGGTCCTGGGGCCCCTTGACCCCGAGAGCCCGATCGCCCGGGCGGGGCTCATGATGGGCGACCGCGTGACGGCGCTCGACGGTCGCCCGGTGAGCTACTTCGACGAGCTCCTGGACGCCTCCGAGGCGGGCGGCGGGGCCCCCGTGAGACTTACGGTCTCGCGGGACGGCAGGGAGCTGGACTTCACGGCCACCCCCGAGAGGCGCGAGGGCACGACGCTCCTGGGCGACCGCAAGGATTACTGGAATATGGGCTACAGGGCCCGGATGGTGCCGGTCCTGGCCGAACCTCCCGCAGGCAAGCCCGGCGCCGCCGCCGGGCTCAGGGCGGGGGATCTCGTGACCGCCGTGGACGGGATCCCCACGCCCGACTGGGCCGACGTCGTGAGGCTCATCCAGCGGGCGGACCGGCCCGAGTCGGGCATCGTGGACGGGCAGGGCAAGGCCGTGCCCATGCGGATGGACGTCCTGCGCGACGGGACGCCCCTGAGCTTCGAGGTGACGCCGGAGCTGGACCCCCGCCAGGACCTGGAGGGCGAGACCCGCTTCGTGCCGGTGGTGGGCATATCCCCCGAGGCGGAGACGGTGCATGAGCCGGTGGGGGTCTTCAGGGCCCTGGGGCTCGGCACCCGGGAGGCCTTCGGAATGGCCGGGCTCACGGTCATGAGCGTCGTGAAGCTCGTGCAGCGCAAGATTTCCGCCAAGGTTATGGGCGGGCCCATCCTGATCGCGGAGATAGCCGGGCAGAAGGCCAGGGAGGGCGTGGCAGACTTCATCTGGATCATGTGCTTCATCTCCGTGAACCTCTGCATCCTGAACCTTATGCCTCTCCCCATCCTGGACGGCGGGCAGTTCGTCATCTTCCTGGTCGAGGCCGTGAAGCGGAGCCCCATCAGCCTCAAGGTGAGGGAGGTGACCCAGTGGGTGGGCGTGACCGCCCTCGCCGCGCTCATGATACTCGTCTTCTACAACGACATCTCCCGGCTGGTGACCCGCTTCTCCGGCCCGCCGGCCACGGGCGCCGTCGAGCGAGTCCAGTCGGTCGCGCCGCAGGCGCCGCCTGCGCCTGCGGGCGATGCCGCGGGCGATGCCGGCCGGGGAGAGTGATGCTCGCCATCTCCTGGGACACGGCGACCGGTGCCCTGTCGCTCGCCCTGGTGCGCCTCGAGGACGTTGCGGCAGCGGGCGGGGCCGGGACGGGAGTCGAGGCAGAGATCTTCGGCGATACCGCTGTTGCGGGCAACGCCGGGTCTCCGGGCGGGGCCGTGGCTCCGGACGGCGATCCTGGGATCCTCTTCCAAGCAGTCGGGGAGGACGGGGGCACGCACTCGAGCGTGCTCCCGCCCCTGGCGGCCAGGGCGCTGGCCGAGACGGGCCTTTCGCCCCCGGATCTGGCCTTCGTCTGCGCCGGTCGGGGCCCGGGGAGCTTCACGGGCCTCAGGACGGGACTCGCCTTCGCCAAGGGCCTGGCCATGGGGGCAGGCATCCCGGCCGTGGGGGTGCCCACCCTGGAGGTCCTGGCGACCGCGGTCGAGGGCCCCCCTCGCCTGATAGCGCCGGTCCTGGACGCCAGGCACAGTGAGCTTTTCACGGCCCTTTACCTGACGTTCGGAAGC
Source organism: Deltaproteobacteria bacterium (assembly GCA_031264045.1). Lineage (GTDB taxonomy): Bacteria > Desulfobacterota > Desulfarculia > Adiutricales > Adiutricaceae > JAIRZX01. Next base: position 2,621 of record JAISEQ010000359.1, on the reverse strand, counting down.
GCGGCAAGGCCTGCGGACGCACCCGGCGGTCCCCTGGCCCCGTGCGGGCCCGGACGTTCGGAAGCGCGGGCAGGCCCGGACCGGCGGCTGGCAGACGTCAGGCTGCCACTGGCCCTGACTGAAATCCTGACGCTTGCCCCCCGGTCCTTTTACGGGGCCATGGCAGAGCGGATCAAGTCCGTTGCCGGGCTCTCTCCTCTCCCCCCGGAGCCCCTGTTGCTCACGGGCCCGGGCATCCGCCTTCTCCCAGATCCTCCCGAAGGCTTCGCCAAAGGGCCCGAGGACGGCCCCGACGCGGCGCTTCTGGCCCGGCTGGGCCAGCTGAGGCTCCTGTCGGAGGGCGCCGCGCCCAACCCCCCCCTGCCCCTGTACGGGCGGACCCCCGCCATCTTCAAGACCTGGACCCCGCCCGGCCGCCTCACTGCCCGCAACGCCCTGGAAGGCCAGTCCGGCGGCTAGCCGCTTGGAATTTATTACGCGGGCCCGTTCGCGTCGTGCGGCGGCAGGTCGTCTGCGGCCCTGCGGCGGGCATGAAGCCGCCTTTCGGGGCGGCAGGTCGATCCTATGCCCCTCAAGCCGAGCCACATAGCGGCGGCGGTTCTCCTTGCCGGGGCCCTCGGCCTCGCCCAGGGCGTCCCCGGAGGCTTCCCCGGGGTCCCTGGCCGACGCGCCTTGGCCCAGGGTGACCTTCCCGCGCAGGAGGAGAAGGGTGAGAGGCGGACCTGGACCAACGGGGCGGGCATGGAATTCGTGCTGCTCCCGCCGGGGACCTTCGTCCTGGGAGGGGAAAGGCCAGCCCAGCCCCTGGCCGACGCGGACGAGGCACCGCCTCACGAGGTGACGCTGGAGCGCGGCTTCTGGTGCGGGGTGACCGAGGTCACGCAGGCCCAGTGGGAGCGGGTGACGGGGAAGGAGTCGCCGTCCATGTTCAAGGGCGCGGACAGGCCCGTGGAGACGGTTTCATGGGCGGACGCGCAGGGCTTCCTGGAGGCCCTGAACTGCATGGAGGGCGCCGTCCGCTACCGGCTCCTGACCGAGGCCGAGTGGGCCTACGCCGCCAAGGCCGGGACCTCCTCCGCCTGGTCCTGGGGCCCGGACCCGGCGGAGGCCGGGGACTACGCCTGGTACCGCGAGAACGCCGGGGGCGGGACGCGGCCCGTGGCCGGGCTGAGCCCGAACCCCTGGGGGCTTTACGACATGCACGGGAACGTCTGGGAGTGGGTCTCAGACTGGTACGGGGCGGGCTGGTACCTGGAGAGCCCGCGGACGGACCCCCGGGGTCCCGCCGAAGGGGACGAGCGGGTGGTGCGCGGCGGGGCCTGGGACACTCCGGTGAACTCCCTGCGCTCGGACAACCGCGCCTCCCAGCTCCCGCTGGCGCCGGACCAGAGCGTTGGCTTTCGGGTGGCGTTTTCCGCAGGTGAGATAAGGAAAAGGCTGTACCCGGGCAACGCGCCGGACGGCGGATTCGATCCGGCGGGCCAGGCCTCAGGGCCTGTCGGCAGACGGGCAAGGTAGGGCGGCGGACCCCGCCCGGCCGCTGTCCGGTGCGGCGGAGTCGCCGCGCATGGGCGCCAGTGGCTGCGGGGACGTGGCCGTAGGACTGAAGGTTTCGCGCAAAGCGGCGGCAGGGCGGCCGGCGGACTAATCGGCGCGCTTTCCGGGTCTTCGGGCCCGCTGAGTCAGGGGAGGCGGTCATGGGCCCGGCGCCGAGGGCGTCGCCGACGGGTCGCTTTGTAAAAAATGTGACTCCTATCCTTGTCAAGGAATTGTCGACGGCTTCAAAACCGCCAGGCACCCCTTCCTTGGCGGCGGTGGGGGAGCGGGAAGGCGGCCTTTCAGCTTTTGACAGGCTCTCGGCAACTTGTCGCCAACATTTCCGGCAATTTTTGGACGGATAGACGGCGTCAATTTGCCGTGAGTTGAGAGGGCCTCAAGGCGTCCTCTGGTAGGCGGCACGTGCGTTAGGACGGAACCGTCATGGGGGATCCGACGGGATTTCCTTCCCAAGCGAACGGATACCAAGCGTTCATTAGCGGCGTAGGCAACCATCTTCAGGAATTAGATATTACTCCGGCGGAAATTAATGAGAAAAAGATGACACCTTCACAATCTTAATTTTTTCTATGAATCAATATGATGCACGCCAAAATTATAATTTAAATCAAAAGATTATTCTTGATTGTCGTAGCCGTATTACATATGGATTAATCACCGAAACACCTTGATTGCAGTGAAATTCCAGGCATTGTAAAATTTCCCACTTTTGCCCACCGGAGTAATAAGATTTCCTGACAGGCGGGGTATCCGTTCGCGAGCTATAAGGGCCGCATCCCGACAGTCAGGCCTTCCCCTAATGTTTGGCCCCGGTCCTCGGCTTTCCGGCGGCAGTGCCACGTCCGGCGCGGCTGTCCCTGTTGGAGGACGATGGCTTTGCGGGATTCTTGATCCTGACGGCCGTTTCCTTCCCGTCGCCCTTGAAGCGACAGGCCACGATATTCCTTTCCGCCTTGCCGATAGCCAGCGACACGCGGATGGGCCTCGGGGAGCTGAGACCGTAGCCTTTCCTGAGCATCTGGACCATTCCCGCCTTCGCCGCCGCGGCCCCGCCCCGCGCGTTC
>JAISEQ010000356.1 GCA_031264045.1 Deltaproteobacteria bacterium | reverse complement strand
AGGTGATCGGCCTCGATTTCTCCATGCCGGATCTGTACGTGGATTCGGACGGGAAGAAACCCGGCAAGCCGAAGCATTTCCGTGATGCGGAAAAGAGGCTTGCCCGGGACCAGCGAAAGCTGCACAAGTGCAGGAAGGGGAGTAAGAACCGGAACAGGCAGAGGAAGAAGGTGGCCAGGAGCCATCTGAAAGTGAGCAACCGGCGTAAAGATTTCCTCGAGAAGGAGTCGAGGCGGATAGCCAACGCCTCCGACGCCGCCGTGATCGAGGACATCGACATGCACGGGACGGCGCAGGCGCCGAGCTTCGGCAAGAGCGTCGCAGATGACGGTTTCGGCATGTTCCGAAACATGCTCGGCCGCAAGCCGGAGGAACAGGGCAGGAAGCTGGTCGTGATCGACAGGTTCCATCCCTCGAGCAAGACATGTTCCAGTTGCGGTGCCGTAAAGGACGCCCTCGGACTGTCCGAACGCGTCTGCATGTGCGACTCCCGCGGACACTCGCGGGACCGGGACGTGAACGCCGCGCTGAACATCCGTGCCGAGGGACTCCGTTTGCTGGGGATCGCTCGCGAAAAGAACCGCAGGACATGCGGGGTTAGCCCGGACGCTGATCTGGCGTGCCTGAGACGGCATACGGGAAGCCCCTGGGCTTTAGCCCGGGGTATGTCACGCGCAGGAACTTCGTTCCGAGTTCAGGATCTCCTGTCCGAACTCAGGTTCTCCGGTCAGAGTTCAGCTTCTCTAGTCCGAACTCAGTGTTCAGCCGCGGAAATTAGCCAGCTTATTCCGGAGCTGGGTCTCCTTCACCTGCTAAAAAATAGCGCATATAGCCCCATTCGGCAGGAGTTGACGCAACATGCTGGACCTCCGAAGCGACCACGGGACGGGGCCGGCGGCGGGGGAAGCCGCTGGCGTATCAAGCCGCACCACAACTTTCGGCCTTGAAGAAGCAAGTGGACGCCACATATAGAGTTAGCAAACGAACTTTGCCGCAAACGGACCGGAAGGCAAATTTTCCGCATGAAGCCCTCACCGAGCGACACGCGGGCCGACCGCAAAAACGCCGCGCCGGTCCGCAAGTTTCAGCTTTGGAGAAGCATGCGGCCATCGCATGTAAATTTGCTAAATGATTACTGCGTTTGAAGCCCCCAGAGAGCTTGACATCCGATGAAGGGTCATGAGTGGCCGAGGCATGGTCAGAGATACCCTGCTAAACGGGGCTGGAAGTCTGCCTCCCCCCATGTTCTCCTCTCCGCCTCTCCTTCATCTTGCTTCCGGTATTCAATTAAAGTAAAATGATTTGAACAGCAGGATGGCTCTCCGTTGCTCGGCTGGCCGGCTCCAGGCAGGACAAAGCGCCAATGGAGGAACGTATGACGAACACTGACGATCAGGATATCCCGGAAATAGGCATCGACATAGCCGACTTTTCAGTACTGAGAAACGAAGGTTACGTTTACGTTGACAAGACAGGATTCGTCCACGAAATTCTTGTCGGCCCCCGCCGACGCCTTTTTCTTTCCCGCCCCAGACGGTTCGGCAAGACGCTTCTGATCGATACCCTGGAGCAGGCCGCAGCCGGAAGGAAAGAACTTTTTTCCGGACTCGCGATAGACAGGATGCGCGGGGACGCTGAGTGGCCTCGTTCGCACGTGCTGAGGATCAGCATGAACGCTTTCGGGGACGACCCGTCATCGCTGGACCAAAGCCTTGCGACTTACCTTCAACTTTTTGCGGAAGACAGAGGGTTCACTATCAAGGAAGAGAATTCGGCTTTAAGCCTTTTCCAAACGATTAGAACCATTTACAGAAATTATGCGGATATCCCGATAGTTACCCAAAGTGTCCAAGATGAAGACTGGCTGGTCGCGGATCGGAGAAAGATAATAGTACTGATCGATGAATACGATGCGCCCATAGTCAACAACCTGACTGATCCGGCAAGTCTAGAAGTTGCCAAAAAGACACTCCACGGGTTCTACAACGCATTGAAATCATGCGAAAACATGATAGATCGTGTTTTCATAACCGGAATAACCAAATTCCCCCAATTGTCCGTGTTTTCAGCGATGAACAATCTTAGGGATATCACTTTCCAATCAAATTTTTCGACAATATGCGGATTTACTTGCACTGAAATCACCAAATACTATTCTCCACATCTTGATTCAACTTTGGCTGAATTCCGAGACGTCAAAAAATTTGGCCCTAATTTTACCTGCAAGTTGCTCATGGAAAGGATAACCGATCATTACGACGGGTACAGCTGGAATGGAGAAGATCAAGTGCTCAATCCTTTATCGTTACAAAATTTTCTTGTAGATAAAGTTTTCGATAATTATTGGATTCGTTCTGGGGCAATGAATTTCCTGAATCAAATGAATATCAGAGATGATATTTTCTCCAAAGTTTTCAAAGGACAGCCCCAATTCAACGGTAACGTTGATATCCAGGACGCTGGCAACGCCGATCCGGTAGCACTGATGTTACAGGCTGGCTATCTTACCGTTCGCAAGAAACAGGTGTCAGACAAGGTTTCCCAACTTTATCTTGCTGTTCCAAACAAAGAAGTCAGTATGGCTATCGTTAAGAATTTCGTTGAAACGCGCGTTATCCCGCACATTTCCATGAACAATGACAATTTCACACTCGAACGATGCAGAGAATTCTGCTCCGTTTTCTGCAATGGACAATTATCCAGAGCCGAGGAGCTTTTGCAATCTTTCCTGACCGTGATACCATACTCTTTGCATCTTGAAATGGAATCGTTTTACCACGTCTTTCTTTTGACCATATTCAAGATGTGTGATTTTACAACACTGCCTGAACGTGAAATAGCTCAAGGGATTATCGATCTTGTGATCAGTTCTCCTGAACACGGTTTCAGGGTGACAGAAATGAAATACTCGAAATCGGACAACACATCAACCGATAGGCCCGTCGTCTCCGATTCCCCGCCGGGAACCGTAATAACCGGCAAGGACAACAGGAAACTCGATTCCTGCATCAAAGCCGCGTTCAAGCAAATCATAAAAAATGAATACCTCCTGCCTTTCGCCGACAATCCTAATCCGGTTCACGCAGTAGCTGTAGCCGTTTGCGGCAGGAACCACGTGAGGATCAAAAGCTTGCCCGCCGAAGAGCTTCTCAAGAGGTCGCACGAATTTCTGACATTTGAGGAGGATCAAGAAGATTGACGATTGACATTCAGGATCCTGAGCTCCAGAACGCTCACGCCTGGTACGTAAACTGATGAATTGTCAGGTCACGGTCCGGTCGACATCAGCAAAATACAACGGGACCTCCACCCTGTCCGCCGCGCCGGAGATCAGCCCGGTGACGCCGACAGCCATGACGTACCGGAGAAAGAGGCGGTTCCAGTTTCAGGGTTTATCAGACTGCCTGTGCAAGCAGATTCATGACATGTGCAGTCGCCGGACCTTTTGCCCGGCAGGACACTTTCCTCGGCCGGACCTTTTGCCCGGCAGGACACTTTCCTCGGCCGGACCTTTTGCCCGGCAGGACCCTTTCCTCGGCCGGACCTTTTGCCCGGCAGGACACTTAATCCCGACCCGGCTCATTGCCCGACAATCCTCCGCGTGTCGGGATCGTACTTCAAAGGGAGCATCGGCCTTTCGCTCAGCGTGAACAGGCTGTTCCGCAGGAGCTGCACGGTCGTGGCGTCCAGCTCCCGCGTGCGGGGAAGCCCCATTATCAGCTGAAACCCCTCCACGGCCTCGGTGGTGATGGGTCCCATGATCCCGTCCTCGGGTCCCGGCCTGAAGCCGAGGGTGTTGAGGATGATCTGCACCTCCAGGATGACCTCCCGTCCGGGCCTGCCGGTCTCGGGGATGCCGAAGGGAGGGCCCCCCCGGCGCACGAGATCCGGGTTCCGGACCCTGGCCTCGTTTACCGCGTCCCTCACGATGTTTATGCCCAGCCCGTACATCCTGGAATAGATCTCGACATAGAGCTCCGGCGGGGGCTGGGGCCTCCCCTGGCACTGTAGCCTCGTGGCCTCGAGAAGCTGGAACCTGGCGTCCGCTTCCTCGTCGTCGCCGGCGAAATGGTAAAGCACGTCGCCTCTCGCGAGCTGCATGGCGCACCAGCACCCTTCCTGGAGATCAAGATGCCCCGTCAAATCCCCGGACGGGATCTTCATGGGGACCCCCATGTACTCCAGCCCGCCGGATCCGTCAGCAGAGCCGTCCCCAGCTTCCCGGGGAGCGCCGCCGCCCCCCGCGCCGGACCCTGGGCCGGAAGGCGCGGCCCCGGCATCTCCCGTGCCCGCCTCCTCCACGGAACCCGGGCTGCCGCTCTCGGCCCCGTCCGAACCCGGCGTGGTTTCCGGGAGCCCCTGGACGGCAGGAGTCGGCTGAACGCCTTCCCTGGCCATGTCCGGCACGGGACCCGGCTCGGATTTCCTGTCGAGGCCCACCGCGACAAGCGCCGCAATAAGGCCCGCCACGCACAGGCACAGGACGGCCAAGGCCGCCTTCCACCCGCCCGAGAGCCCGCCCGGCTTCCCGGCCTGCGGCTTCTGGGGAGTCGGCGGTGGAGGGAGAGGGGGCCAGAAAACCGGCGGGACCGATCCGGGAACTGGCGGAGCCGGAAGAGCCGGAGCGGGGGGCTGAGGCGGCAGAGCTCCGAAGCCAGGCGGGACCGGATGCGAAGACGGGAGTGTTCCGGGGGCCGGAGGCTGTGGAGGGACTGAGCCGGGGGCCGGAGGCGGGGGCTGGGGTGAGCCGGGGGCCGGAAGCCACGTGGGCCCCGTCTGCGCTGAACCCCGTGCCGGCGGTGCGGGAGGGGCGGGACCGGGAGCGGACGGCCGCTGACCCGTTCCGGGCGGAATCGGCTTCTTGGCCAGGGAAGGGGGCTCGACGGCGGGGGCGGCAGGCGGCTTGTCCAGGGTGGGGGGCCTGACGGCCTGCGGAGACGGCCGCCCGGCCGGAGCAGGGGGCCCGGCCGACGCCGCTTCAGGCTCCAAAGTCAGGGACGGCGTCTCTTCAGGCGTGGTCGCCAGCTTGGGGATCCCCGCAAACCCCATCCTTCGGGGCGATCCGGTCACTCTTCCCCCCCTTCCGTACCGAAGGCTCGGTTGTCTCCGGCCGACACCTTCCCGCCTTTCAAAAATGAACCCCTGGACATCCGGTCTTCTGCCGTCCCCATCTTCATCCTCATCCTCATCCCCGCCTCTCCTCACTTCATCCTCGGCTTCGGCGCCGTCGATACCGCGGGCTTCCGCCCGCCGCTAGCCCTCCGTTCCCGACCGTCCCGCACGTCCGCCGCCCGACTGTCCGGAGACGGGCACTAAGCGGACAGGCACCTTGCTCCCGCTCAGGGCTGCGTTGCGCAGAAGCGATCCCGTCCTCAGGTCAAGAATTCCGTCTGCCTCTATGCCCACGGCATCCTGGAAGGCCCTGATGGAGGAGCGGGTTATCGCCCCCATCTTACCATCATGCCCGAGGGGCCCAAAACCTATGAAGTCCAGAATCCCCTGCGCCTCAAGTACCGTGACGGCATCCGTCCAGCCCTCGGGAAGCGGCGCGGCAGACATCTTTTCCCGCATGGCGAGGGTGGGGTTGGCGCCCCTCACCTCATCCAGGGCATCGCGCACGACCATGACGCCGAAACGGCGCAGGGGGCCGAAAACCTCGTCACGGGCGGCATCGTCCGGGGGTATCTTATCCCTGCACCGCTCCCTCCAACGGTCCAGGCTCGCACCCAGGGGAGCGAGATCGCCGCCCCACAGCGGCATGAAGCGGAACATCACGTCCCCCCGCACGAACTCCCGCATGCACCACCTGTACTCGCCCAGGGACATCGGCACGCCAGGGGCAGCGGGAGGCTCGACGAGCCCGTAGACGGCAAGAAGCGATCCCGCGCCGGCCCCCGTCCGGCCGGACGGCTGCCGGGGAGACTGCCCCGCCCCTTCAGGAGGCGTCCGGCCCTCTCCGCTCGGCGAATCCCTACCCCCGCCGGCGACAGGGCCGGGGCCAAGGCCGGGCACTTGCGGGTCCTGGAGAGCGGCGCCGGGATTCCGGGCAACGGAAGGAACAGGAGTCCGGCCGACCCGGGGCGCGGAGGCGGGGTCTCTGCCGGTTTCCTGGACGGGTGCCGGGGAGAGCTGGGCCGCCCGACCGCCGCCGATGCCGGCAAAGCCGGACGGATCGGCTGCCGGGGCCGGTTCACCCGAGGTCATCGGGGCACCTGCGGGAGTAGTCCGATCTTCGCTCCGGGAGCCCCGCGGGTAGGAGCCTGAGCTCCCGACGACGTCCGAACCCCCTTCATCCCGATGGGCCCCCTCTCCGCCGAACGCCCAGGCCAGGACTGCGATCAGTGCCGCGCACCCCACTACCGGCAGGAACCACACGGGCCAGCCTGCGAATGGAGCGGCTCCGCTTCCGGGTGCCCTGCCGGAAGGAGGCGCGGAAGACATCGGGGCAGGCGGCGGGACCGGCGGGACACCACCCAGCGGCGGTAGAGCGGCCGGAGCCTGAGGAAGCGGTGCCCATGTTCCAGGCTGCCGGGGTTCGGGAACAGGTGGCATCAGCACCGGGGGCGGGACCGGAAGGAATCCGGAAGGAGGCATGCCTGGCGTCGGCGCTCCCCGTGCGGGCGGAGCAACGGGGACGGGACCTGGCACCGCGGGACTACCTGGCACCGCGGGACTACCTGGTGCCTCAGGACTTCCGGGCGTTGAAGGCAACGGCAGGCCCAGCGGTGAAGCCGCGCCCTGAAGCAACGGGTCCGGAGGCACCTTGCCCTGCAGCGCGGCAGGGTCATGAGGCTGCGGAACCGGCCCGTCCCCGGACGAGGGACCCCCAGCGTCCGCGACTGGCCCCGCGATGCCCTCAAATCCGCCCTTCCGCAATATGACGGCCATGACGTCCCGTCCTTCCTGGCAATCTACCTGCCGCAGGCCTCATCCCATACGCCTGACGCCCCGGCCGCAGATCCGTCCGGCACCTTTCATGCCGTCTCCGGAGAACGGCTGCCTGTCCCTGTACGGCACAGGGCAGAACAGAAAGACCGAGCCGAGGAGAAGCACCCCCGCGCGCGGGTGCGGCACACCCGTGTCCGAGAACCCGCTTCCCCGCGTAACACCTCTGCGGCCAGGAAGGTCTTCACGGAGCCTTCCTGCAGAAACGGCCCCTGGCCGCAGCCCGGAGAGCGCAGGTCCGCCCGCGTCCGTTCCTGACCGAGGCGACCCCGCCGCAGCTCCCCGGGAAACCGCCGCTGACGGAGACGGGGAGGCCGGCCCAAATGCCGGGAACGTCCGCCCTCATCTTTCTGAACTTCTCTTAAAAATACACTCAGCTTTTCCGCTTCGCAAGCCGTTCCGGTCGACTGAAGTCCGCCTGACTCAAGTTCTCCGAACAGCCATCCTCCCCGGCGGAAACACGGGATCCTGGGAGACCAGAGCACCGGGAAACCCTTAGCCGATTGACTGCGACATGGAATCCGGAAAATATTGAGAAAAAAATTATCCAGTTATACACTATGCTATAAAGTCAATACCGCTCACGTGGCTGGGTGCTGACACCGTTGAAGTTACCGTCTGCTATTGCCTGCGGGACACTTACTGAAAAGAATATCTCCACCTAAAACTTGACAAACTTAAACTGTAATATTGCTAAAATATCCAAACTCTTGCCAAAAGATCCTGTGTCATTTCACAAATCTTTGAAATTTTATCCATGTTAAATATTAAAAATTTTTCCTGACATTGTTTGTTCTATCTGAAGTCTTCTGCAGTACAGTGTACTGACTCGAAAAGCTATCCCTTTTCAGCGTCACGACCGGGATCGCACTGCCGACAGCCTTTCATCGAACTTTCAGGGACAGCACTGCCGATGGCCTTTCATCGAACTTTCAGGGACGCACAGCCGGCACCCTTTCAGCTTCCTGCCGGGACACCAGTCCTGGAAGCGAACTGCCGGCCCCCGTCTCTGCTCCATCGTGCCTGCGGCCCTGCACACCATCCCGCGACAGGCACTGAGGAGATGCGGCGTGTGCAGGTCGGAGGTTTAGCGTTCCCTCAGTAACTGACACCTACTTCAGGCCGAAAACCAGGGGTGCCCAGCCCGCAGAGACTGAGGTCCTGGTGCGGCCAAAGCCTCGGGGAGGGGAAGACGGTCCCGGACGGTGCCGGAGGCCGACCTCCCCGGCCGGAAAACGGGAAGGCCCGCCCGGCAGACGGGAAAACCGGCAGACCTGTCCGGCTACTCCCGGAAGGGCTCCAGGCTGTTGCGGAAGACCGCGCTCCTCAGAAGCGCCCCCGTCCTCCTGTCGAGCTCGCCCGTCTCCGGGAGCCCCAGATCCCTCTGGAATGTCCCGATGGCAGATGCCGTCGCAAGCCGGTCCCCCCCGTCCGCCTGCCCGGGGTCCAGACCCAGGACCCTCAGGATGGCCTGGGCCTCCCCGAGGGTCGGGGCGAGGGACATTCCGGGGGGAAGCGCCGCCGGGTCGGGCTCGCGCATGACGAGCCGGGGATTGGCCGACCATGCCTCGTCCAGGACCTCCCGCACCACCTTGATCCCCAGCCTACTGTCAGGGGCCAGGAGATCCTGGAGGACGGGCCGTTCCCCCGTCTCAGCCTCCGAGCAGCGGACCCTGTACTGGGTGTCCGAGGCAATGGCCGCGGAGGGGTAGCTCCCCACCTGGGCGAACCTTGCCAGAAGATCCGCCCGGACCTTCTCCCGGGAGCACCACCTGTGCTCGTCCGGGGAGAGCGACTTCGCTCCGCCTGAGGGCATGACGAACAGCTCGGCGGGCAGGGCGGGCCTGGCCTCCCGGGGAGCCGTAAGCGGAGGGTCGGCGGCTCCCGCCCCGTCGGGTTCCCCCGCCGGGGAGGCCCCGTTCCCGGAATGCGCGGCGTCCCCCCCGTCCTGTCCGGAGCGTCCGGCGGAGCCGGACGCTCCGGCGGTTCCGGAAGAACCCGGCCGTCCCGGAGATTCGGGGGGCCGCGACGTCCCCGCATACCCCGCGGCGCCGGGCGCGGGGTATCTGGCTTCCAGGGATCCAGGGGACTGGTAGGCCGGCTCGGGCTGCCGCGCGGAGCCCGGAAGCGCCTCCGGGGAACCGCCGCCCCCGGCGGCCGCCTGAATGCGCCGGGAGCTCACGTTCTGGGAGGTGAGCCAAATGTTCCAGACGAACAGTACGGCGAAGGCGACGAGGAACAGCAGAAGCGCCGTGCCGCCCAGACCGCGCCGGGCGGGCGGGAGCGGGTCCTGGGTGCCCCTGGCCGGAGGATCGGGGAATCCGGGGGGCACCTGCATGGGCTTGGGTCCGGGAGGGGACCCGGCGGACCTGTCGGGGCCAAGGCATTTAAAATGAAGCTCTTGCATTCTGTCACCTCCACCGGGGCATGTCCCGAAACCTGAGAGACACAGGCGGCCCGGATCCCTCTCCCGGCTCCCTGGCGGAAAGGGAAGGATCCCACGCGGCGGCGTCCGTCCGCGCCGCAAGAGTTCCTCGGCATCCGCGTCCGCCCGTCACGACCTGTCCGTCATCAGCCCCGCACACTCAGGGAACAGGTTCCCCATGCGGGACTTTCACGCGCCCGCTGGCAGGAGGAGGCTGTCCCCCACCGTCTCCGGGCTAGCCGGCCCTGTCCGGGCTCGACTCAAAAATCTCGGTTCAAGGCTCAAAGATCAGGAATCGGAGATCAGGGAGCCGTCATAAGGAGGTCAGGAGACCCGCAGGAGCGGTCCCGGCTTCCCTTCCTCCGCCCCAGATGCCCAGATGGCCTGGGGCCAGCGGCCCCCGGAATCTCCCTCCGGAAGCGCTGCGTCAGTCCGAAAGGCTCTTCCCGCTGGTCCGCACGATGTCCGGAAACTGCCCTCGCTGCCTCGCCGCAAGGGTGCCTGACTGACTCTCAGTCCGGGAGCCTCGATGCCTCGCCGCAAGGGTGCCTGACTGCTCTCAGCCCGGGAGCCTCGCTGCCTCTCCGCCATGGTGCCTGACTGCCTCTCAGCCCTGGAGCCTCGATGCCTCGCCGCAAGGGTGCCGGACTGCTCTCAGCCCGGGAGCCTCGATGCCTCGCCGCCAGGGTGCCTGACTGCTCTCAGCCCGGGAGCCTCGATGTCTCGTCGCAAGGGTGCCTGACTGCCTCTCAGCCCGGGAGCCTCGATGCCTCGCCGCAAGGGTGCCTGACTGCTCTCAGCCCGGGAGCCTCGATGTCTCGCCGCAAGGGTGCCTGACTGCCTCTCAGCCCGGGAGCCTCGATGCCTCGCCGCAAGGGTGCCTGACTGTCTCTCAGCCCGGGAGCCTCGATGCCTCGCCGCAAGGGTGCCTGACTGCTTCGCCCACCTGGAGCCTCTCCACAGGGTTAGGAAGGAACCATGCCCGAAGGGGAGCCCCGTTTCCCGGCATCGTCATGTCAGCCGGGGCACCAGCCTCCGCCGTGGCCTTCATGACCGCCCCGTCCGGGCCTGCGGGGCGTTCGCTGACGTGACGATCATCTGCCTTTCCTCCCCCTGAAGTCAACCCTGCCGGGAAAGCCGTATCCGACACGGGTTCCTGCAACCGTTCCCCGGAAGGGGAGTGAACGCCCTGGAGCGAGTTTCGCCCGGGCCGGTGAACCGGAGGGATGGCGCACCCGGCCGCCCAAGCGTCCCTAAGCCCCTATCGAGGCGACTTGAAGCCGTGAGGCCACGTAGGCACCATGAGGCATCCAGGGCAGGACCGCGCCACCCAAATACCCCGCGACACCCGTTCAGCCCGTAAACCCGCCGGACAGCCGGACGGGCACAGATAGGGGGGTCGAACTGCCCTGGACCACGCCCCTTCTCCGCCTGCAGTTCCGGTTGTGAGCCAACCCGTACCAACCACCTTAAAACCCATGGGCGCATCCTTTGTCATCCTGTCCGCACCCAGTCAGGCCGCTCACGCACGTCTGCCCTGGAAACAGAGATCACACATGCGCCCCGCAAGTCATGGGCGCGTGGAACAAGCCTGCCCAGAGCTCGGAAGACCGAACCGAAAGCACGGCAGGACCTACCGCAAGACGGGACCGGAGCACTACGGGACCGACCGCAAGACGGGACCGGCAGCACTCCGGGACCGGAATTTCTATCTCCGCCGCGTCAGGGGCACCGCCCGCAACGGACTGACCGAAGGCAGGGACGGGGCCCTGCGGATCCTCCCCTCCGAAAAGGCTTCCTGTGGCCATGAGGCCGCGCCGCGCGTCTCCATTGCGGGCAGTTCCGACAAGGAGAAACCGCCAACTCCTCCATCAGCGGCGAACCGGCCAGCCACAACCGCCCTCTTGAACGGATGCCGTTCTTCCGGCACCGCCATCCTCCGCAGTCCTGCTACGGCACCGGATACCGATACGGTCCCTTCTGTCGAAAAGTCACCAAGCTCATTTGAGACATCGTTATACAAAAAATTTTGTCATCATCCTAAGTATGATGCTCTTCCTTAATTTTTTTTACAGATAACAATTTTCAATTAATAATCTCAATAAGATCTGTCAAAATTTTCTAAAACACATCATGGTTATATTACACACCACGATAAGTTAAATTTCTTAGAATGTATCTTAGTGATTTTCCTTTCTGCCGGACTGCGGACGGAACTTGACAACGATTGCCGAAAGTGTAAACTTACAAAGTCCGAACTGTCTTTTCAAAGCGAACCCCGATGTTCGCTCATGGATCGCCGGAATTAGCTGCCGTCCCCGCATACCTCCTTACCGCAGTCCCCGCAAACCTCGGGGAACTTGCCTCCGGGGCTTCGGCGTCCAACTGCACTGTCATGATGGAACCAGCGGCAGAAGGTTCCGGAGCGATTCCGGCGGCGGCCAAGGCGGCGGTCCCCGAACAGTCGCCCCGCCGTCCGGTATCGGAGAAAGTCCGGGGCCGGGCGATATGCCTCACGGCCCGAGCCCTCCATCGAGCAAACGGGGAACCGTTAAAAATACGGGCGGAGCCGTCCGGGAAGCGGGCCGAGCCGCACAAGGAGCGACCAGAGCCTTAAACGAGAACGTTCCGCAGGAGACGCGGGACAGCCTTTGCCGGGAGTGCCTGCCCCGGTCCAAAGCTGCTTGCCCCTTAACCGGGAACTCACCCCCCCGCGAATCGCCGGGCGCCCGGGCGCGGAAAGCCTTCCCGAATCTTTTCGGACCCACGGCGCATCTTTTCGAACCCGCATCGCATCCTTTCGAACCTGCGGAGCATCTTTTCGAACCCACGGTGCCCCTTTCCGGGACGCGGCGTTCCGCCGCGCGGGCCAGCCATGCGGTTTCCCCGCATCGGCCTTTCGCGCACGGGTCCCCCACGAGACAGGAATCCCCAAGATGACATCCAGAACATGCGCCTCCGCCTGGGCCATCATCCTCCTGGCCGCGCTCTGCGCACCGGCAACCCCCGCCGCCGCCGACACGTTCTTCGGCTACGACTGCACCGACGACTGCTCCGGCCACGAGGCAGGGTACGACTGGGCCGAATCGTCCGGAGTTGGCGATTCCGACGACTGCACCGGCAACTCCGAATCGTTTATTGAGGGATGCCGCGCCTGGCTGCAGGAACAGGGCCACGAGACCGATCTGGACCCGGAGTTCGATTCCGAAGACGCTCCCTGACCGCCGCCCCGTACCGGCACCACTCCCGGCGGAC
This sequence comes from Deltaproteobacteria bacterium, assembly GCA_031264045.1. Classification (GTDB taxonomy): domain Bacteria; phylum Desulfobacterota; class Desulfarculia; order Adiutricales; family Adiutricaceae; genus JAIRZX01. The sequence continues at coordinate 1,488 of JAISEQ010000356.1, read as the reverse complement.
CCGCCGGGAGCCCGCAGAGCACCGCCCTCTCCACAGCCGCCCGCCGGGAGCCCGCGAAACCCCCGCCCTCTCCCCCACCGCCAGCCGGGAACCCGCGAAACCCCCGCCCGGCAGCGGCCCCCCTCCCGCCACGGCCCCGCTCACCTCGGCCACGTCCGCGACGGACTAGCGGCCCCAGAGCATCCTCGCGTCCCCCGCCACGGCCTCGCTCACATCGGCCACGTCCGCGAAGGCCGCCGCCAGGATGGAGGTGACCCTCTTGGCGAGGGCGGGATCGGCTCCGCCGTTGTGGATTTCCACCGCCGCGTCCCTCACCTCCAGGGCCACGGCCAGGCTGGGCCTGTGCGTGACCCCGGTGCTCTTCAGAAAAGTCAGGAGCGGAGCCGCCACGGATTGCCAGTTCATGAGCACCTTCTCCAGATCGTCCGCCACGGCCAGCGCCTTCCTTCCCAGGGAGCTGTCCTTGGAAGCCGCCCTCCTCATGGCGGCGGTCAGGGCGCCGACGGTCGCCTGCTCCCTGTCGAAGAAGGCCCTGCTCTCCAGATCGTAGATCTCCATCATGTCGCGGACAAGCACCGGAGGCGGTTTGGCGGCGTTGTCGGTCTCGGAGCGGACCGCCTGCGAGGCCGCCTCCACCAGCGCCCTGGACGGGAGGCGGTCGAGCGCCGCCCTGACCACATCGCGGCAGTAGAGCCTCAGGCGGTCCAGTTCCTCCTCCACGTCCGTCACGGACGGCACGGCCGCGACCCTGGCTACGCGCCTGTCGGCGTTCACGGCATCCATGACCTCCCGGGCGTCCGCCGACTCGAATGCCTGCGAGAGGAGGCTTATGCCGTATGCCGTGCCCTGCGCCCCGGTCCCCTCGAGACGCGTGAGGGCGGCCGCCGTCAGGTTCACGGCGGCTACCGGCGTCACCCCTCGGCAGGGCTGCATGCCCTTCACCCGCCCCTTCAGCCCGGCCAGGATTCCTGCCGCGGACCGGCCGTCGATCCCCGGAAGGAAGAAGACTTCCGCCGAGAGCCTCCTGCGAGGGTTTGCCAGGGCGGCAGACGCCTCCGCCGCCCTGTCTGTATCCCCGGAGAGGCTTGCCCCCTCCGCCGCGTCCAGGATCTCCTCGCGCGTGGACCGGGGCCCCACGCCCAGAATGTGGAACGGGTTCTGAAAAAGATCCATCCTCTTCCCCTCGCTTCCCCTGGCCCCGGCCTGACCGGGAGCCGTTCCTGATATCTGATCGCCCCGGCGGCCTGCAACTCAGGATACCGCACAAACGGGCCGTCCGTCAGCGGAGACCCGAACCCCGCCATGAAGCGCAAACGGATCCGGCCGGCTTCCGTAACCGCATCCTCTCTGTCCGCCCCCCTGTACCCGCGCACCTGTCTCCTTCTTGCCCCTGCACCCATCGCCCTCGTGCGCCCGGCCGGGCGCCGTCAGCACGCTTGTTCCTGGGGGGGGGGGGGGGGGGGGGGGGGGGGGGGGGGGGGGGGGGGG
>JAISEQ010000267.1 GCA_031264045.1 Deltaproteobacteria bacterium | reverse complement strand
AGGATGAACTCTATACGTCCTCGGCATCGAAAGCACCTGTATTTAAGCCAAATCCTCGGCATTTCGTGCAACCTTTGCCTAAGCGCTTTAGCCTCTGAAGGGTCAAGTGAGGGGTTTTCACAGTGGAATCAACTATTCATGTCCCCACCCATAATCCGAAGACTGATCAAACTGCGAAAACTCCTCTCCCCTCGAAAGGTTGGTGAAACGCTAAGTGGGTTGGGCATTGATATCCCTAGCGTTTTTTAAGCCAAATCCCTGTCCGAACGCGCTTCCCTTGCCCAGGATCTCTGGCCACAAAAACAGCCAGAAGGTAAGAGCAGAGGGTTTTCGCACTGGGATCAAGATTGCCGCAGAATTACAAGGACTGGAGACAGTACTCCCTTCCGGTCACCTGCCAGGTTTCTTAATCTGATATGATATTCCTTTAGGTCAGAGTTCTATCTGAATATCCAACTGAAACAATCACAAAGCAGCAGAACCCCAATTTAATTTCAGCTTCTCCTCAACAAATTCTATATAATACGCTCATTAACATCATGAAATGATCATGAACACCATTAAATGATACGACTGCAAAAACCCCCTCCCCTTCCAACGTGAGGGTGAACGTTATGAGTTTTCGGAATGAAACTCCCTGCATTTAAGCCAAATTCTCGCCAATTCGAGCTTACCTTGCGCACGCGCAATGGTCTCCGAAAGTCCAAAGGAAGTTTTTTTGGAGTGGAATCTTAAATGATCATGAACATTGTCACAAATTTATTTTTCAAATTGAGGTTTGTTCTAATATGCTAAATATGGTGTGTTCTATCTCAAACAATAATGAAATATAAAATTATATTCAGAGTTCAAGTAATATTGATGAAAATTTCAGTTCTTGGAAAATTTTCAGTTTGTGATTCCCAATCATCCGACATTCTATCCGATGGAACCAATCCCGCCAGCTGATGGGCAGCAGGACCTGAATTCAAGCAGCTGTCGGATAATTGACCTTGTGGCAAACTTGTCCAGTACCTCCTGGATACAAGCGGGAATCCGACCGTCCATTAGATCTTTACGGCATCAAAAGTCCTGATGCCGTTCTTCCAGCAGGATTCAATATAGCCATTCATGTAGCAGAAACTTGGTTCCGTGTCGAAAATTTTGAAGGAGCCAGAAATTTTCATTCTGACTTATTAACATTGCATACCGCTCCCGGCGAAGTCCGCTCCCGGCGCAGGCCGCTACCGGTCGCCTTCTCATGGACGGCGGACGTCCGCTCATCTCCAATCGCCGATTATCACGTAGGGAGACCAGTAGAACGGATGCGACTTTCCCGTGCCCTCCCAAGGCGGGGCGGCTTCTGCGGCCGCGCCCGCCCTGCCTTCGGCCACGAGCGCGGTCCCGCGCTGCACGGCGGCGGATTCCTTTCCGTCATTCATCACCAGGAGCTGCGCTCCCCGCAGGGATTCCGCCTTGTCCTTCCCCTCGACGTAACGCAACCGGTAAAATTCCCGCATCACGATAGGCGTGGACCCGTCGTCTACCCGCAGCAGGGTCGCCAGCACCGCCGATGCGCCAGCCCTCTGGAACAGCTCGCCCAGACTCTCCACCTCCCTGCCGTCCTCGGCTTTCCTGGCGCCGGATCCGGTATCGCAGGCTGAAAGCCCCAGGATGTCAAGTCCGGTGAAGTCGAAGTCCGAGGACGATCTCAGCTCGGAGAGACTCAGGCGGGAGCCGTCCCCCAGAAGGAGCCCGGTCCGGTCGAGGCTGGCGGGATCGAGCGAGAAGTGGCTGGCGATGTGGACCACGGGGGCGTCCGAAGCGAGGCTTCCCGCGAGGGTCGCGCGGTCGAAGGCGGCGTCGAGGTACCCTTCCCCCCTAAGGACGCCTTCCGTGTCGCCGGATCCGACGATGCCGGCTATCTCCACCGCAACCCCGGGCAGGGCCGAGTAGCCGGGCCACGCGGCCGTGACCCCCATCGCCCTCGCGGACGCCCCGTCCCAGGAAGCGGCCGGGCCCGGTCCTGAAGCGGTCGATCTGGTGAAGATCGAGATGGGGTACCGCTCGACCAAATACTTCTCCCCGTCGTAAAGGGCCGCCAAGGGCACGTACCGCAGGGCTCCGTCCAGCGAAAGGGTCAGGGTCCTGGCCCCAGCCGCCCGGAGATCCGCCTCGACGGGTTTCAGGAGAACGTCGTAGAGCGCTTTCCCGGCGGGCCGGGGATCCTTGAACCTGTTCTGGACCGTCGCCCGGAAATCCATCGCCATGCGCTGGAGATCCGCTGTCGCGCAGGGCGACTCCCGGGTCACGACCTTATCGGCAGTCACCATCACCAGATGGAGCGTTTCCGGAGCCGAAACGGCGTAGACCAGGACGGTGCCGCCGCCCGCTTGTGCCAGCCTAGCCTGGAGCGAGGCCAGCCTTTCGGAGGTCCCGGGGGCGGCGGCCGCGTCCCCCGCGAGCCCGGGAAGCCTTTCCGTCGCCTCAAGGAAGGCCGTCCTGGCGGCCGCGGCCCGGGCCTCGATCTCGAAGAGCCGCGCGGCGGCCGAGCCGCCTTGCCCGCCCTCCGGACCGGCGCCGCCGCCGTCCTCGGACTGGGCTGCCCGTTCGGCCTCGAGGGCCGCTCCAGACGCGGCCGCCGCCAGGAAGAGCTTCCGGGCTGCCTCCTCCGGGGTTCCCGCGAAGAGATCCGGAGGAGCGACGCCGGGGCTTCCGTCCGGGTCCATGGTCCGGGAGCCGGATCCCGGGGGGGAAACGGACAGTGAGACGGCCCCGGGAGACGCGGGGCTCCGGGACGCACCGGCCCGCAGGGCGGCGGAATCGAGTTCCGACAGCTCGTCCTCCTTCAGGAGCTCCAGGACCGCGAGCGCCTCCTCCCGCCTCCCCGCCTTCAGGAGCTGGTCGAAGAGGAGCTGGTAGCGCTGCGCCACCGTGGCGATATAGCTCCTTCTCGTGGCCTCGTCGGACGCGTCCACGGTCGAGCGCGTCGTCTGCGCCGCGGAGACCGCCAGCTTGAGGAAGAAGATCGCCTGCGCCGTCTCCCCGCGGGCGGCCAGGATCCAGCCCAGCGAATGGGCGGTTATGGCCGACATCACAGGATCCGGTCCGTAGCGGCGGGTCTCGGACTCCAGGGCGGACATGAGGAGCGCCCTGGCCCCCTCGAAGTCTCCCGCCTTGTCCATGGCCACGGCGAGGTTATGGCGGGTGGACAGCGTGGCGGGATGGTCGAACCCGAGCGTCCTCTCCCTCGCTTCCAGGACGGACCCGAACATCGCGAGAGCCTCCGCGCCCATATCGAGGCGTCCGAGCGTGTGCGCCAGGTTGTTGCGGACTGTCAGGGTGACCGGGTGTTCCGCGCCTAGATCCCTGTCGAAAGCCTCGAGGATCGCCACGTACTCCTCCCGGGCATGGACGTAGTCGCCCGCGACACCGAGGGTGTAGGCGAGGTTCACCCGCGTGGAGAGAGTCATCCGGTGGGCTTTCCCGAGCAGGAGCTCCTGGGCGGCCAGCACCTCGAGGAACATGTCCCTCGCTCCCGCGACCTCCCCGAGGTTCGTCAGCACGAAGGCTAAATTGTTCTTCACTGCCAGGGCCATCTCGTCATCGGGTCCGAAGCTCCTCGACAGCGACTCCAGAACGCGCGAGTACAAGTCCCTGGCCGCGACGTAATCGCCCAGCTCGTCCAGGTAGTATGCCCGGTCCGCGAAGGCCTGGAGCGTGTCGCGGTGCTCGGGGCCGAGCGAGCGGGACCTCTGCTCCGCCACCTGTCCGAACATTTCCTCGGCCGCGGCGAAGTCGCCGACCTCTCCGAGGGCGATCGCCAGCGCGTTCTTGCGCCTGAGGGTCTCCGGGGCATCCGGGCCCAGGTCGCGGACGCTCCTCTGGAGTTCCGCCGCGAGTTTTCCGGTGTCCGGCCGCGGATCCTGCCGTGCGGACACGGGCGCGGCGGCCGCCGCAGAAAACAGGAGGACTGCCAGGAAAGCGGCCGCGGCTGGTGCGGAGCGGATATCGCGACGTCTCGTCATCATGGTTCTCCAGGCTTTGCGCGGGCACACCCGTACGTAACCTGCGCACGCGTCCGGCTCAGGCTTTCCGCGCGCGTCCGGCTCTGACCCTTTTCCCGCACCCGGCTCAGGCTTGCGGCACGGGTCCCGCTCAGGCTTACCGCCCAGTAACGCTCAGGCCTTTTGCCCGTGTCCGGAGCAGTCCCCGCCGTCTCCGTTTCCCCTGCGGTTACGGGAGGGGCGCGGAAAAACGGGCAGAAGGCCCCGGCCCCCTCCCGGGGCGGCGTCCCCGGGGATGAGCCCGCACCGGCCCCGCCAGGAGCGGAGAGACCCGGAACTGGAAAACCTGAAGCCTGCCCGCCCTCCCGGAGCTCATCCGGAATCCCCTCAGGGCCCCGGCCCCGCCCAGGCCTGCGGCGGCGCCGGAAAATATCCGCATGAGTTCAGGGCCGGAGGGGTCGGCCGCAGGGTGCCTGGACTCCGGGCCGCCAGGACAGCGGGCCGACGGGGGGCTGCCGGATCTGGACCGATTCGGCGCCCGTGCCGATCATGCCGTCCCCGGGGCCGTGTCCGCACTCCCGCAGGAGGGCGGACGGCCGGGACCGGGAGGCCGGGGCGGGATCAGAGGTTCCGCCTAGACTTTATGGACCACATATGTCACCACTCCCCAGACCGCCGTGTCCTCGCTGTCGGTGATGTCGAACTCAGGGTAGTCGGGGTTGTCCGGAGCGAGGAAGACCCTCCCCCCGTTCACCTTCAGGCGCTTGACGACAAGCTCCCCCTCCCACGCGGCCACCACTATCCTGCCCGAAGACGGGCTCCGGGAGCGGTCCACCACCAGGAGATCCCCGTCATGAATGCCCGCACCCCTCATGGAGTCGCCCTTGACCCGCAGGAAGAAGGTGGCCGGAGGGTTCCTGACCACGAGCTTGTGGAGATCCAGCTGCTCCTGGACGTAGTCCTCGGCCGGGGAAGGAAAACCTGCCGAAATCGGCACGAAGAAAAGCGGCTGGCCCTCGCGGTCCGGAACCGGATCGCAAGGCACGAACACGGTGAAGCTGAACCCGGAGAGATCGGGCCCTGCCGGGGGGCCGTCCCCGGCAAGGACGGAACTGCCGCCGTCCCCGCACCCGACCGCGCCCCTGTCAATCCCCGCCTCCCCCGCAGTCTTGCGAACGTCCATGTCGATGGCTCCCCCCGTACGCGGGCCGCCGGCGCCCGCGCGAAACTTCCGGTCTCCGCGCGCCCGGCGCGGTCCAGATTCCCGAAAGGCGGCCGCGCCGGCGGAACGCCGGTCCGGTCCGCCCGACCGCCAGACGGCCGGCGTCCGGCCGACGGCAAACGCCCTACGGAGCAAGCTCCAGCGGCACATCAAGAGTCCCGGGGCCGCGGCCGAAGGGCTCAGGGCGCATGGCTCCCGGACCCTCCGCACCTGACCCCGCCCAAGCTCCGGGGACCGGACCTTCAGCCCTCCCCCCCATGGGGACGGACAAGCCTCCCGTCCACGAAGCGATCCCCGTGGGTCTCGTCCGAGTCCACCCTGACCGGGGCGTTGGCGCCGTCCACGAACACCACCCTGGGCTTCCATCCTCGAGCCTCGTCGGGGGTCACGGAGCAGAAGGCCATGACGATGAGCCGGTCTCCGGTCGCCGCCAGCCTCGCCGCGGCCCCGTTCACGCAGACCGTCCCGGAGCCGCGGGGGCCCCTTATGCAGTAGGATTCGAAGCGGGAGCCGGAGGTCACGTTCACGGCAAGGATCTTCTCGTACTCGGCCATGCCCGCGAGATCCAGCAGATCCGAGTCCAGGGTGACGCTCCCCACGTAGTCGAGCTCGGTCGCGGTGACGGTCGCCCGGTGGATCTTGGCCTTCAGCAGCTCTATCAGCACCCGGCACCCCCCCGGGGCTTCCGGGAGGGCCCGGAAGGGTCAAAGATGACGTTGTCGATGAGCCTGGCCCTGCCCAGACGGACGGCGGCGGCCAGGAGAATCTCGGAGGACACCTCGGAAACGGGCTTTAGATCGGAGGTCGCGACGGCTTCCACGTAGTCCGGAACGAAACGGGACTCCCCGGACAGCATCCCGCCCACGATGCCGCAGGCCTCGGCGGGGTCCCTGCCGCCGCCTATGAGGTAGTCCTCGGCGGCAAGAAGGGCTTTCCGGAGAAGAGGGGCGACTGCCCTCTCTTCAGGGGTCAGATACGAGTTCCGGGAGCTCATGGCGAGGCCGTCCGCCTCCCGGACGGTCTCGCACGGGACAAGCGAGGCGTCCAGGTCCAGGTCCCTGGCCATCCGCCGGAGGATGAAGAACTGCTGCGCGTCCTTCAGCCCGAAGTAGGCGCGGTCCGGGGAGGCGGCGTTCAGCAGTTTCAGGACCACCGTGCACACGCCCCTGAAGTGCCCCGGCCTGGAGGCCCCGCAGAGCGCCTCGCCGAGCTCCGGGGCCTCCACGGCGGTGGCGAACCCCGGCGGATACATCTCGGAGGGCTCCGGCATGAAGAGGACGTTCACGCCCAACGACTTCAGGTACGCGGAATCCCTGGCCGGATCCCTCGGATAGGACTCAAGGTCCTCCCCCGGTCCGAACTGGGCGGGGTTAACGAAGACGGACACGGCCGTCCTGCCGTTCTCCCGGACGCTTCTCTCGACCAGGCTCCCGTGGCCCCGGTGCAGGAAGCCCATCGTGGGCACGAGCCCCACGGAGAGCCCGTGCCTGCGCCAGGCTCGGGAGCGGGCCTTCATCTCCCGCACGGTGGTCACCGTCTCCATGCGGCATCCAGCTGACGAAACCGCCCGGGCGGCAGGCAGGCCTCCCGGCGGCGGTCTGAACGGACTCTGGGGCGTGTCATGGGCCTGGGAGGCTCGCTTTCTGAGGCCCGCACGGGATGGCGGCGGGGAGGGAGGCCGGGGTATGACGGAGGGCCGGGGGGATCCGGTAAGCGGGGCGGAAAGCCCGGGCGGAACACTTGGGGCGCGGAGGCGGACGAAGGGGCCTGCCCCCTGCCGGCGGTTCCGAATGCGGGCCCACGGGAAAGACCGAACGGGCCCGGGTCGGCGGAGACCGGCTAAGGCGGACCCGGGGACCAGTGCCCGGATTCCGCGACCCCGACAGAGGATAGCGGGGCTCACGGAGGATCTCAAGGGACAAATCGGCCCCCCCACCCCTCCCGGAACCTGAAACCGGCGCTTCCTGGCGGGCCGGATAGGCGGGGAGAAGGGAATCCGGACCAGCACGGGTCCAGTCGGGGCGGTCGGCGGAGCCGGGGCAGCACCCGGTCAGCGCAGACGGAGGAGCCGGTGAGCGGCAGGTTGCGGTCGGGGCTCCCCGGAAGCGGATGCGGGCTCCCGGAGGAGGATGGCGGCTCCAGGAAGAGCGGCTCCCCTGAGGGGATGCGGGCTCCCGGAGGAGAAGGATTGTGGCTCCCTGAGGAGGGGCTCCCCGGGGGGACGATGGCTCCCGGAGGAGGACGGGAGGGGACGATGGCTCCCGGCGCAGGACGGGAGGGGCCTGGGGAAACGGCCCGTGCGCGTCGGAAAGGAAGATCCGTTGCCCCGGGCTTCCGAAAGGACCTCTTCGGGCTCCGCCCCGCCCCTAGCAGACTGTTGCAAAAAGGGTTTTATCAATAACAATCTTCCATATGCGGTATGTAAATGACATATGATCTACAACAAATAGACTTATGGAAAAATAATAGCGAGTTTTGCAACAGTCTGCTAGTAGAGCTTGTCCAGATTCTGGGGGGCGGTGAAGCAGTGCTCGGGACCCGGGAAAGTTCCGGACTTAACCTCGGAGACGAACTTCCCGAATGCGTTTCTGATGATCTCCCCGGCGTCCGCGTACTTCTTGACGAACTTGGGCTGGAAACCGTCGAAGAGGCCCAGGAGATCGTGGTAGACCAGTATCTGGCCGTCGCAGTCGGGTCCTGCCCCTATGCCGATGGTCGGGATGGAGAGGGCCTTGGTCAGCGCGTCGGCGGTCTCCGCAGGAACGCACTCTATGACCACCGCGAAGGCGCCCGCCTCCTGGACGGCCAGGGCGTCCCGCATGAGCCTCTCGGCGTCCTCGCCCTTGCCCTGGACCTTGAAGCCGCCCATGGCGTTTATGGACTGGGGCGTCAGGCCTATGTGCCCCATGACCGGCACCGAGGCGTCCACGATGGCGCGGATCTGGGCGGACACGGCCGCGCCGCCCTCAAGCTTCACCGCCTGGGCCCGGCCCTCCTTCATGAGCCTGCCCGCGTTCAGCACAGCGTCCGGCACCGACACCTGGTAGGACAGGAATGGCATGTCCCCTACGACCAGGGCGTTCGCCGTCCCGGCCGCCACGGCCCGCGTGTGGTGGATCATCTGGTCCATGGTGACGGAGATGGTGTCCGGCTGGCCCAGGATGACGTTCCCCAGGGAATCCCCAACCAGTATCGCGTCCACGCCGCTCCTGTCCACCATCCTCGCGAAGGAGTAGTCGTAGGCGGTGAGCATGGTGAGCTTCTCGCCGGATTTCTTGGCCTGCGCGAAGGTGGACACTGTCTTCTTGGCGGCCATTGCGCCCCCTTTCCGTTGCGGCCCCGCGTCTGGCGTTCCGGGGCCGCGGCTGGGACGGCCGCGGCGCCGGGCGCCTGGGCCGTCGCGTTGATTGTGTGGAAACCCGCCCCGCAGGGCGCCTGGCGGGTCTTCCGCCGGGGGTCCGGGGAAGGACGCCCGGCAGGAAGCCCCGGAGAGGAATGTGCCCGCGACCGCAGGAGCCAGGACGGCACGGGGCCCGCGAGGGCCGCCGGAAGGGCGCCCCTGCCGGCGTCGGGCCCGGCCCACGGTCCGTGCAGGGCCCGGACGGACGGGAATCGGGAGGCTGACCGCCCACGCCTCAGGAAGCTCGGGGCCTGAAGAAGTCCAGGACGGACATCACGTCCCCGTAGTCCCTTTCCGGGTGCTTGAGCCGCGAGAGCTCCACGAGCTTCACGCACAGCCTGCGGTAGAGCTCCCGGTCGTCGCCGGAGAGCGCGGCGAGGTGCGCCTCCAGGGTGCCCGCGTCCGCCCTCTCGACGGGGCCGGTCAACGCCGCAGCTGGGCCGCGGGCGGCGACGGACCCGGCGTTCCTCACCATGAGGCCCCGGAGGCCCGGAACAGAGCCCTCCAGTCCGAGCGAGGCGAAGGCTGCCTCGCCCATGAAGGCCAGCGCCACGGCGCAGTTGCTCACCAGCGAGGCGGCGCAGTGGTAGAGGGCCTTGCCTTCCTTCCCGACCACCTCGTATCTGACGCCCATGGAGTCGCAGAGAGGCCCGAGGACGGCCAGGGCATCGAGATCCCCCTCGGCGGCGTAGAGGGACTCCGCGAGCAGACCCCAGGACTCCAGCCGATCCGGGACGGCCATGAGCGGATGGAGGGATGCCGCGGAGACTCCCCGCCCGCGGGCACCTGCGAACACGTCGGAGGACAGGAAGCCGCTCGTATGGCAGACGACCTTCCCAGAGAGGCCCCCGGCACCGGAGATCGCCTGCCAGACGGAGGCTATGGCATCGTCGGGCACCGTCAGGAAGACGAGATCCGAAGCCGCGGCCAGCGACTGGGGGTCGCGGAAGGCGGCGGATCCAGTGAAGCGGGCGGCTTCCTCAGCGGAGGCCCGGGTCCTGGAGGCGTAGCCGGAGACCTCGATGCCCCTGTCGGCCATGAGCCTTCCGAGGGAAAAGCCGACCTTGCCGGCGCCTACGAAGCCGATCCTGGTCAAGAGGGTGCCTCCCGGGCCCGGTTGAACGGGCCTCCCCGGCCGGACGGTGCGGGGCGATAATGGGCTGATGATACCCTTGAGGCCATATTTTGGCAAGCCGGGACGGAGAGCTGACAGGTGAACTGGCGGATGTCAGCCATGGCAAAAGGATGCTCGCTGGCCCCTGAAGACGTGTCGGCGGATGTCCAGTCAGGCATAGGCCGAAGAGGGAGGCGGGGAAAGCTGCTGACACGCCGAAAGGGGGGATGAAAACGGTCTGCCGTCGCTCAAACCGTAAAAACAATTCAATAATATCTCCACGGACAACAAAAAAACGGAAAAATTTAAAAAATATAGTCAAACTGATGACATCGGGTAATTGCATAACAGGTGCTTTTCTGAAGTCACCAAAATGAAAATTGAAATGTAATTTGAAAGAGGAACAGAAATATAATTTGAAAGAGGAACAAAAATGAAATTTAAAAG
>JAISEQ010000231.1 GCA_031264045.1 Deltaproteobacteria bacterium | reverse complement strand
TTTCCGGAGGGCGTCCGCCCCGACCCTCCGGCCGGACCCTGCCTGACCGGCCCGAAAGCCACGCCCTGTCGGGGTTTGCGGGATGGCAAATCAATATCTTGATATTCGGCCGAAACCGGACTAAAAGGTAGCTAGATGAGTCCCGCTGCACCTGCGGCTCCGCCCCGGCCCCTGGAGGAGAACTCCGTCCTCCGCCCCGCCCCGGAGCGGCCGTCCGGCGTCCCCCCGGAAAAGCCCCGCGTTCCGGGGTTATAATGGGTCCGGGCCCTCTCCCCGGCGGGAGGCGGGCCGATCCCCGGCCCCCTCAGCCGGCGGCCGGGGGGGCTCCGGCCTCCGGCGCCGCGGGCGCCCGTCGGCCCGCTCCGCAAGTCCGGGGACGCATGCCATGGGGGGAACCAGGCCCCCCGGAAGATACGTGGCCTTCACAATGCTGGCTTTCGAGGAAACCGAGGACCCCGCGATTAGGGTGAGGGAGATGGGCGGGAGGCTTCTCGTGGCGGGGGGCGCCGTGAGGGATTTCGCCGTAAGGGACGTCCACGGCCGCGCCAGGCCCTTCCCGGAGGGGGGCGATCTGGATCTCGTGGTCTTCGGGCTGGACACGGGGGGAATCCTGGAAGCCTTCGGCGGCTGCGGGCGGGCGAGGCTCGTGTGGAGGCGGGAGGGGGGCCGGGAGTCCTCCAGGACGGCCCTGGTGACGCTCAGGCTCGGGGGCTCGCGCCTGGAGGCCATGACGCCGCGCGCGGCGAGGCCGGCGTCGGCCGGACGGGGGGAGGGGACCCCCGGCGGGCTGGAGGCCGTGCCCTGGTCCCCCGGGAACCTGGCCAGGGACGCGGAGCTCAGGGACTTCACGGTGAACGCCCTGTACTACGATCCCCTGGAGGGGGTCGTCCTGGACCCGCTGGGGGGCATGGACGACATCCGGAGCGGGCTCGTCAGGCCCTGCTCGCCGGAATCGCTCGAGGACGATCCCGTGAGGATGCTCCGGGCGATGGCCCTCATCTCGCGGAGGCCTTTCGCGGCCTCCGGGGAGCTCCTCTCGCGGGTCCGGGCGTCCGCCGATCTTCTCGGGCGCTCCGCCCCCGGGCGTTTCTGGCCGGAGTGGAGGAACGCCGCGGAAGGCCCGAGGCCGCACGTGGGGCTGAGGTTCCTGGAGGAGAGCGGTCTCCTGGCCCGCTTTCCTGATCTGGACGCGCTGAGGGGCCTGGACCAGTACCCCACCTTCCACCCGGAGGGAAGCGTCTGGAACCACACCGTGCTGGTCGTGCAGGCCATGGCCTGCCTCCCGCTCCCGGACGACTCCGACAGGGCGACGCTCGTCATGACGGCCCTCCTGCACGACGTGGGCAAGACCCAGGCGGCGAGGGACGCCGCGGCCAGGCCGGACGGCGGGCGGGTCATGTACCCGGACCACGCGGCCAGGGGCGCCCCGGTCGCCGGGGCCTTCATGCGGTCCATGGAGGCGCCCGAAAGGACCGTCCGCGCGGTGTCCAAGCTCACCGCGAGGCACATGGACTCCGCCTTCAAGACGCTTTCGCCGGGCAAGCTCAGGTGGATAGCCCGCCAGCTCGCCCCCGAGGCGGATCTGCGCGACTTCTGGGCGGTGTGCGCCGCCGACTGGAACGGCCGAAGCCCCTGGCCGGAGGGATACCCCTGGAGCCTGGACGAATTTCTCGAGCCCGTGGGCGGTGAGCCGGGGCCTCCCGGGGATCTCGTGACCGGGGGCGAGCTCATGGCATCCTTCGGCATCCCCGAGGGCCCGGAGGTCGGAAGGCTCCTGAAGCTCGTCCGCCGCGAGCACGACGAGGGCCGCCTGGACACCCGCGAGGGCGCCCTGGGATTCCTGGAGGGGGTGCTGAGGCGCGGCGCCTCCGGCGTCCCGGGCCTGGAGGGCGCTTCCGGGGGGGCGGACGGGCTCACCGTCTGAGCCTTTCGGGGTTTCGGCGGCCGCTTTCGTGCCGGAGGCCCCGGCGCCGCCCCCGCGCCCTCCCCAGGGGGCCGGCCGGGGAGCCCGCGGCCGCGGCGGAGGCGGAAGGGGGCCGGTCCGGGGGCCGGTCCGGGGGGCGGCGCGGCTTTTCCCTTTGCTCGGCGGCCGGTTGGCGGCTATAATGGGGGGGCCGTTTCCCGGGCTTTTTTTTTGCGGAGGGGTTAGTCATGACAGTCGTGGCGGTTGTGGGCTCCCAGTGGGGCGACGAGGGCAAGGGGAAGGTGGTGGACCTCCTGACCGACGCGGCAGATCTCGTGGTGAGGTTCCAGGGAGGCAACAACGCCGGGCACACCCTGGTGGTGGGCGGCGAGTCCTACGCCCTCCACCTGGTCCCCTCGGGAATACTGCATCCGGGCAAGAGGGCGCTCGTGGGCAACGGCGTCGTGGTGGACCCGGACGTGCTCATCGGGGAGATTGACGATCTGGCCGCGAGGGGCGTGGAGGTGACGCCCGGGAACTTCACGGTGAGCGCCTCCGCCCACGTCATCATGCCCTACCACCGGATGCTGGACGGCGCGAGGGAGCGCCCGCCGGCGGGGGACTGCGCCGGCGGGCGGGTGGTCATAGGCACCACGGGGCGCGGCATAGGCCCCTGCTACGAGGACAAGGCGTCCCGCCAGGGGCTCAGGATGGGGGATCTCCTCCTCCCCGAGAGGTTCAGTTCCAGGGCCGGGGCGGCGCTTCTCGAGAAGAACGCCCTCTTCAGGACCCTCTACGCCCTGCCCGAGGTGGGGCTCCCGGAGCTTGAGGCCCTGAGGGAGAGGTGGGCCGCGAGGCTCGCGCCCTTCATCGGGGACGCCAGGGCCGTCCTCTGGGAGGCGCTCTCGGCCGGCAGGAACGTCCTTTTCGAGGGCGCGCAGGGATCGCAGCTGGACATCGATCACGGCACGTACCCCTACGTGACCAGCTCCACCACCCTGTCGGGCGGGGCCTGCGGCGGGGCCGGGGCGCCCCCCCGGTCTCTCGGGAAGGTCCTGGGGCTGGTGAAGGCGTACACGACCCGCGTGGGGGAGGGTCCCTTCCCCACCGAGGTTGCGGGGCCCTTCGGCGAAAGGCTGCGGGAGGCGGGGCGGGAGTACGGGACCACCACCGGACGGCCCCGCCGCTGCGGGCATCTGGACGCGGTGGCGGTCCGCACGGCAGTCGCGCTCTCCGGCATCACCTCGCTGGCCGTCACCAAGCTGGACGTGCTCCGGGGCCTGGGCCCCCTGAAGATCGCCGAGAGCTACCGCCTGGACGGGGAGCTCGTCCGCCACATGCCCCCGGACATCCGCGATCTGGCCCGCTGCGAGCCCGTCTACCGCGACTGCGACGGTTTCGGCGAGGACATCTCCGGGGCGAGGAGGCTCTCGGATCTGCCCGGTGCCGCCAGGAGATACCTGGACTGCCTGGAGGAGCTCTGCGGGGCCCCCCTGGGCCTGGTGTCCGTCGGTCCCGAGCGGGGGGAGACCGTCCTCCTGGAGAAGTTCTTCTAGCCGCAGCCCCCCCGCCGGCCCGGTTCCGGGGTCCCGCCCGGGGACTCCCGGCCCCCGGGGCCAGGGCTTCCGGACGGCGGTCCTTCCGGGCGCTTCCCGAGCGCCCCCGGGTGACCGGGCCCTGAAGCGCGAAGGCCCGGCCGGCCCTTTCCGGTCTTCCCGTTTTCCCCGCCCCCCGGATTCCCGCCTTCCCCGCTTCCCGGATTCCGGTTTTCCCGCCTTCCCCGCCCCCCGGATTCCCGGTTCCGGGCCCCCTGAGGGGCGGGGAGGCCTCCGGACGCCGCCCGGTCCCGCTTCCGGAAGCGGGCGGTCCCGGCCGAGGGCGGCCCGAGCACCGGCATCCCGGCCTTCCCGCCCCGGGGCGCCTTCCCCGGGGGCCCCACGTCCGTTCCGCGCCCGGGGGCCCGTTGGCCTTCCGGCCCTTTCCCGCCCCGGCCTCCCGGAGCCGGGCGCTTCCGCCTCCCCGGCCCGTCCGGGCCCCATCCCGCCTAAAGGCCGCACAGCATGGACGAGAAGCGCTTCGACGAGCTGGAGGCAAAACTCGAGATATACAAGAGCACGCTGACGGAGATCTACGAGCGCTACGACCAGAAGCTGGAGGAGCTGAGCCTGGTGAGGCGCCTGGGGGACGCGCTGCGCACCACCCTTTCCGTGGAGAGCCTGGCCTCGAGCCTCATGAACGCCGTGGCCCAGGAGGTCATCGTGGACCGCCTGGCGCTTCTCCTGAAGGATCCCTCCGACGGGGGCGACGGCCGGTCCGGGCTGAGGCTCAGGGCGGCATACTGGACGGACTCGGAGGAGTTCAGGTTCTACGAGGGTCCCGACGCGCCCGTGTGGCCCATGGACGCGCTCTCGGACCCGGACGGCAGCGGGGCGCCCGGTCTCGTGAACCTCACCGGGGCCCCCGCCTCGGCCGATCCGCTGGGCCGCGAGGGGGAGGGCCCCAGGGCGCTGGTGCTGGCCCCCTTCCTGGTGAGGCACAGGTTCCTGGGCGTCATGGTCCTCTCGCGGACGGCTGAGCACCCCTTCTCCACGGAGAACGGCCACATGCTCTCCATCATGGCGGACCAGGCGAGCGCGGCCCTCAACAACGTCCAGCTCTTCGACGACCTGTCGTCGGCCAACGCGAAGCTCATAGAGAGCGAGAGGCGGGCGAGGGAGAGCTCCAGCTACCTGGAAAGGCTTCTGGAGACCGCGAACGACGCGATCCTGACCATAGACGGGAGGGGGCTGGTCACCTACGCCAACCGCAAGACCGGACAGTGGGGGTGGACCAAGCCGGATCTGCTGGGCCACGACTTCCGGAGGCTTCTGGAGGACTCGCCCGCGCTCGGGGACTGGAGGCCCGGATCCCCGCCGCCGGCCGACCGCACCTACGAGGCCGTGCTCCTGAACGCCGCGGGCGAGCGCAGGACGGTCCTGATCTCCACCTCCAGCGCGGGGGACCCCGGAGGCGGCGGCGCGGGGAGCTGGATGCTCATGGTCTCCGACCTGACCGAACGGAGGCAGCTGGAGCGCCAGCTCCTGCACTCGGAGAAGCTCGCGTCCATAGGCATACTGGCCGCCGGCGTGGCCCACGAGGTGGGGAACCCCCTCTCCACGATCTCGGGCTACGCCCAGATTCTGGGCGCCGGCGTCGATGACGAGTCCGAGAGGAGCGAGTACATCCAGGCCATACTCACCCAGACCGGCAGGATACAGAAGATTCTGAAGGAGCTCCTGGACTACTCCCGCCCCAGCCGCGGCATCTCCGAGACCCTGGACCTGGCCGAGCACGTGCCCCGGATCATGGGCATGCTGGAGGCCCAGAGGGTGTTTTCCCGGATAAGGGTGGAATATCTCCTCGACGAGGCCCGCGCCCCGCACCTGGTGGCCATGGACCGGGACCACCTGGCGCAGGTGGTGGTGATAGTCGCCATGAACGCCGCCCAGGCCATGGCCGGGCAGGAGGATCCCCCCCCGCGCTTCACGGTGGCCCTGTCCCGCGAGCCGGCCAAGGTCGTGATGTCCCTGTCCGACAACGGGCCGGGCATGCCCCCGGGCGTCATGCGCCGCGTCTACGACCCCTTCTTCACCACCAAGGGGCCGGGGCAGGGCACGGGTCTGGGTCTGGCCATCTGCCAGCGCATAGTGGACTCCTACCGCGGGAGCATCGAGCTCGCCACCGCCCCCGGCCTCGGGGCGAGCTTCGCCATAAGCTTCCCGGAGGCCGGAGGTCAGTGAGGTGCCCTTGCCAGCCCCGCACGTGCTGATAGTGGACGACGAGGAGCACATCCGCCGCATCATGAGCATCATGCTCGGCAAGCGGGGCTACCGCTGCACCACCGCGGCCGGGGGCGAGGAGGCCCTCCGCACGGCGGAGCGCGAGGGCGTGGACGCGGTCCTGACGGATCTCATGATGCCCGGCCTGGACGGGCTGGGGCTCCTGAGGAGGCTCAAGGTCATAGACCCGGACATCGTGGTCGTGGTGGTCACGGCCTTCGCGACCATGGAGACGGCCATCGAGGCCATGAAGGCCGGGGCCTACGACTACATCTCCAAGCCCTTCAACGAGGACGAGATGGCGCTCGTCCTGGAGAAGGCCCTTGAGCGCAGGAGGCTCATCGACGAGAACCGCAGGCTCAGGAAGGAGATAGGCGAGCGCGAGGACCGGGGGAGCTTCCTGGGCGACAGCCCGGCCATGCGCCGCGTCTTCGGCATGATAGCCAAGGTGGCCGAGACCAAGGCCACCGTGCTCATAACCGGCGAGTCTGGCACCGGCAAGGAGCTCGCGGCCCGGAGCATCCACATGAACGGGCCCAGGCGGGAGAGGCCCTTCGTGGCGGTGAACTGCGGGGCGATCCCGGCCAACCTGATGGAGAGCGAGTTCTTCGGGCACGTCAGGGGCGCCTTCACCGGGGCCGACCGCGCGAAGACCGGGCTCGTCGCCGAGGCGGACGGGGGGACGCTTTTCCTGGACGAGATTTCCGAGCTCCCCCCCGAGATGCAGGCGAAGTTCCTGAGGGTCCTGCAGGAGGAGGAGTTCCGCCGCGTGGGAGAGAACGCGGTCCGGAAGGCGGATCTGAGGGTGCTGTCCGCCACCAACAAGTCGCTGCCCCAGGAGGTGAAGGAGGGGCGGTTCCGCGAGGATCTCTACTTCCGCCTGAACGTCGTCCGCATCGAGATGCCGCCCCTGCGCGACCGGCGCGAGGACATCCCGCTCCTGGCCCTCCGCTTCCTGGAGGAGACGGTCAAGCGCAACGGGCTCCCCCCCAAGAAGCTCACCCCGGCCGCGCTGAAGCTCCTGGCCGAGCAGCCCTTCCCGGGGAACGTCCGGGCGCTCCGCAACATCCTGGAGCAGGCCGCCGTCATGAGCGACGGCGAGCACATAGGACCGGACGACCTGCTCTTCACCGGCGCCGCGCCCGGGCCCGCCCCGGACGCGCCGGGGGATCCCGGGGCGGGGGCCCTGCTCCGCCTGCCCCCGGACATGACGGATCTCAAGACCGCCGTCAGGCTCGTCACCGCCGAGACGGAAAGGGTGATAATATCGAGGGCGCTGGAGACCGTCTCGGGGAACCGCACCAGGGCCGCGCAGCTCCTGGGTCTCTCCCGGAGGGCCCTGATCACCAAGATCCAGCTCTACGGCCTCTAGCCCGGAGGAGGGCGCCCCTCTCCGCCGCCGCGCCCCGCGGCCTCCGGCCGCCGGGTCCGCCTCCCGGTACCCGCCCATGATCCGCGGCCCCCGGCTCCGGGGGCGTCCCCACGCCTTCCCGCGCACGGCACCCCCCGGGGCCAGCGCCGCCGGGATCCGGCCCGTGAAACCCCCGGCGCCGGGGCCGGTCCCCACCCGCGCTCCCCGCCTCCCTGTCCCGGACTTCCTGAAGCCGCTCTTCGCCGGGACCAGGCCCGGCAGCCTCCCGCCCCGCGGGGAACTCCCCCTCCGCTTCCCAAGCGCCTTCCGGGACTCCGCCGCGCCCCCCGGGGCTTGCCCTCCCGGGCGCCCCGGGGGCTTCCCGGCCCCGGCCGTCCTCCGGGCCTGCACGGGCCGTCCGGTCCGGGGCGGGGGACGCCGTCCGGGATGCGGGTCCGCGTCGCGGCCTTCCGAACGAACCGGTTTCGATCTCCGGAGAGCTTTGCGCTAGAATGGTCCTGTCCGCCTCCGGGCAGCCCGGGGCCCCTCCGGACCCCCCGCCGCCGCCCGCCTTCCGGGCCCGGGACGGCCGGCCGCGGCGGGCGGGAACACCCGGGTTCCGGGGGCTGACCCGCCGGATCACCAGACTGGCGGGCTCCCGGCCCCGCCGCCTGGACCTGCGCCGGGGCCCCAGGAGGGCGAGCATGTTTTCTAGACTCAAGTCCCGGACGGACCCCCGCCGCCTGGGCACCGCTTACTCGCGCTGGGACTTCGCCCTGGGCCTCGCGCAGAGGCTGGTGGAGATCTCGTTTCTGCTCTGCCTCATGAACTTCCTCGCGGAGGACATCTGGAGCCTGGGGGAGGGGCTGGCCGGGGGGGCGGCGGGGCAGGCGGCCGCCGCCTTCCTGATGGTCGCGGCCTTCGGGCTCGCCAGGGTCCCCGCGGGGCTGGCGAGGAGCTCGCTG
>JAISEQ010000163.1 GCA_031264045.1 Deltaproteobacteria bacterium | reverse complement strand
GCCATCTCTTCGGGCAAGGCGCGGGCCGCGCCGACCGGCGGTATCCGGGGCGTTCAGCGGCTCTTAATCAGTTGGCCAGCGAAAGGGCTTGGCCACACCTTGATTGCCTTCCGGGTCCGTGGAGCCGCGCGTGCCGGGCTCGGCCGCGGAATCGTCCGGATCGGAGGCAACGCCCGTTCCGGGCTCGGCGGCGGAATCGTCCGGATCGGAGGCAACGCCCGCTCCGGGCTCGCCGGGAGGATCTGACGGGGCGGAGGCCACACCCGTTCCGGGCTCGCCTGGGGGGCCGTTCTGGGCCACCGCCGCCTGGGTGAACGCGACGGCTGCCGTAAGGCAGAGTGCCGCGAAGAGGAGCTTGAAAGGCATGGGATTTCTCCTTCGGGCCGGGTTTCGGGGCCGGCCGGTCATGAGGCTCAAGCGTCCGCCGGAAACAGCCGTCGGCGGGGGGACTATTGGGGCCGGGCGAGCCGGGCCGGGTTCCGGCCGCCGGGCTTCCGGGACGGACAGGTCTCCGTCCGCCGTCGGAAAAGCAGCCGGACCTGCTGGACCGGCTCGACCAGGGACCAGGATGCCTGAGCAGGTCCAGGGTGATCAGGAAGGGATTCCGCAGTGCGCTGCCCGGGCTTGTCGGCGTCGAGAAGCCGCTCAGGCGGCTCCCTGCAGGGTTTTTGACCCTCAGCGTTCAGCCGGAGGTCCTGGGGGGGGGGGGGGCGGGAGCAGATGCCTGCGCCCGCCAAGCCGTCATAGCAGGCCGCGAGGTTTCCGGAGTCGCCGGAGACTTCGGAACGAACGATGCGGATCCCTTCGTCCATGACGACCGCGTTCCACCCCCGTCGTCTGACCGAGCGGACGTCCGTGCCGACACGCCTGCTCCCGGCGCCGGCCTCAGTGTCCGGGCACGTGCTGGCGGGAGCCCGCCGGGAAAGCGCTCCGTTCCGTCCGTCCAGGAACTCTCGTGAAGCGCAGCCCGCCGAGGGCGCGGAACACGGCCGGGCGGCACCTTCCGCCGGGGGCGGGGGCTGGCTCAACGTCCGGGCCGGGAGCCCCGCCGCCCCCCCGCCTTAATCTGCCATGTCCCCTTCCGGGGCGGGGATCCTGGCAATAACCTCGGCGGCGGCCGCAGTTTCAGTTGGTGAAGATGAGGTAGTTCACTTGGCTGGAGGTGGTGTTCTTGACCCCCAGCTTGTATTCGCCGGTCTGGGGCGGGATCCAGACGCAGATGCCTATGCTCGTGGAGTCGTTGTCGTAGGCGACCAGCGTCCCCGACGGGTCATAGACGTAGATGTCCAGATCGAAGTCGCCTCCGGCTATGACCGTTGCCCTGGCCAGCTCGTTGGCGTTGTAGCGGACCGAGTATATGTCCGTGGTGCCGGGCCTCACGGTGTCGCGGTGGCGGCCCCCGTCGCCCGGGGAAGGCTGGCGGGACCCGGCCGCGTTGGCGGAAAGCTCTATCTGCGCGGCCAGGGGCTCGTTCGATGCGGCCCTGGCCAAAGCGGCGGCCTCGGCGAACAGATCGGCCGCCGTCCCGGAGAGCGGCGGCTCGGGGCCGCCCTCGGCGGGGGCGGCCTGATCGCCCGGAGCGCCCACCTCAGTCTTGGCCATGTCCCTGTCCTTCACGGAGGTGGAGGCCAGGAGCTCGGCCGCGGCCGCGAGCTCTACGGCGGAGCCGGTCCTCCTGCCCTCCTCTGCCAGCTGGGCGGCAAGAGTGAGCCTTTCCGCGGCCTCGGAGTTGGCGGAACGCGAGGGCTTGGCAGGATCGGCCGCCGGCTTCTGGGCCTCCGCAGCCGGCTCCGGAACAAGGGCTAGGGCGGCGCAAAGCGCCAGCAAGCTCATGAAGATCCTGATGCTCATGGTCTTTCCTCCTGGACTGAGATGCGGTGCCGATGCCCTGGATTATGGCACCGGAGGAAAACCCCGCCCGTCGGGGCGTTCCGGGAAAGGCCGGCCCGGGACCGGCGCGGGAAGCCGCCCCGCCGGCACCGCCGGTCATGCGCGGGCGGATCCGAAGGAACTCGCTTTTCCGGGCTTCCGGTCATTATATTCGTTAGTCCCGGAACATTCAAACGTCGCGATGTTCCAAAGATCCTTGTATCCGGGCGCAATGCCCGGCAGGGGATCCGCCAGCCACACCTTCGGGGAAGCCGCGGCTTCCGGGACGTCCGGCACCGCCGAGGACTGGTTTCGGGACGTCCTGCGCCGCCATGGTCAGGGGTCAGGCTTCCTGCGACTCGGGGGACAGGATTCTGGTGTCCGGCAACGGGCCACTGCACGGAGCGGGACGGCTGCCGCCAGCGGGGTTGCGGAAAGGCGGGGCGGCGTCTCGCGATATCCGAATCTTCGCGCCGCCGAGGCGCCGGTTCCGGATCGGGCGATCGGTAAAGTGCCGCTGTCCGGGTTCCGGAATGGCCATCGGGGAAGGGGTCCGGGAAGATCTGCCCGTGAGGGCCCGCCCGCGGGATGGAAGGCCGTCCGCGGCGCTCCATGGCGGCTTGGGCGGAGCGTGCCGGATGGACGGTTCGTCGAATCCGCCCCTGCCCGGACTGCCTCGGGGACGGGCCGGGGTCGGGTGCCCCTGAAGGGCAGGCAGTCCGGGGTCTTCGAACAACCGGCCCCGTTGACCCGCCCTGGCCGGTCGCAGGCGACAGCCGTCGCCCGGTGAGGTTCAGGCCGTCCCGGAGCGCGCGGCGGCCGGCAGGACGCCCGCGCGGGCTCAACCGCCGGCCGGCCCGGACGAGGGGTGAGCCCGAGGCGGCCCGCTCGGGGTCCTCCGTGAACTGGGAACAGCAAGGAACGTGCCAAGACCGCCCCTAAGAGGCTCGCTCTCCTTCCGGTACACTTCCGGCACAGGGGGCCGGTCGCCGGAGCGCCGTAGCTGCAGGCTTCAGCCATGCGGCTGGCCCCGCCGCCGTGACCTGCGGCATCATTAATTCTGGGTCGGCGAAGGGGGCTCCGGGCGGTTCCGGAAGGGAAGCGCCGCGTAGTTGTCACGCGGGAGATTACCCGCTGCCATCCCTTCCGTACCCTCTCCGTGACCCCCATCCGAGTTAGGGGAAGGGGCCCGCCGGGCCTTCAGGAAGGACGTGCCGGCGTTATCCCCCGGACGTCCCTTCCGGCCCCTGCCCTGCCGGAACCGGGAAGGGCCCGCCCGGCGGCTTGCCGTGCTGCGGAATGCCCGCAAAGAGCGGATGATCCGATGCCGGCGGCGGCAGAGCTTGAGGAAGGGGACCCGTCTGAATCCTTTTCGGAGGGCCGGCCGGTGACGGGGGGAGACGGGCTGGCCGCGACCGTGTTCTCAGATTAAGCTTGGGGCGCCTCACCGGAACCGCTTCCCGGCTTCGGGGCTTCCAGGCATCCCGACTTCGGGGCTTCGGGGCCGGAAGCCGGGCCAGCTTCAGTACAGGAAATTGAAATGCTTAATTTTTCCATCCGTTTGTCCCAAATTCGTTTTACAGTTCAAAATGATGGTCCCTAAGTCAAGGAAGGAAAGGAATATGGCGGATTTCAAATCCATGACGGGGCAGAGAGACGGAGGGAAGGGATTCGCGGAAAGCGGTCCGGAACAGTCAAGCGGTGAGAAAACACTGTCGGAAGGCCTTATATCGTTACCTTACGGAAAACTGCGGCCATCAGAAATGAATCCGGTTAAGACTGAAGAAGGAACAACTCTGCCAAAAACCAAGCCGTGGTTGCCTGACTGTCATCCGCAGTTAAAGAACAGCGGGCAAAGTAATGCCGAACACGTTCAGGACTCAGCGGCTGGAGTGCAGGGTCAGTCGGCGGATGGGCAGGGTCAGCCGCTCAACGTCTCTGAACCTCCTACGCTTCCGGGCTTCATCGGGTATCAGGTTAAGCCGAGTGGCGTTTATGGAAATTACGTCAAAAATACATCTGTTGTAGACGGAAGGGTAAACCATGACAGTGAATATCTGGGGAAAGTCGAAAACAAGGACCGAGGTGTTTTCAAAAGTCGAAAGAGAGGCATTTTTACCTTCAACCTGCAACAGGGTTATGGACAGGCTACAGCTAGCGATCTACAATCAAATTTTAAATTTTCTGATTTAATTGTTTTGGATTTTGGTGATATTTGGATGATTGATCATATTTTAAATGAAATGAAACATGACGAGGTTATCGATGAATTAATTCCAGAAAACAGCGACACTATAAAAGCACTTATCGGTTACAAGAAAAGCACTTATCGGTTACAAGCTAATTAAAGCTGATGATTATCAATATGCATCAGACGGCATCCGTTCACGGCGGGAGAATTGATCCCGACCGGCTCTCACTCCGAGCCACCAGGCCCACACGGTCTTCCACCCCGTACAGACCGCTGCGCCCTACCAGCTCTCCCGTGCCTTTTTAACCCCGCTGCTCTCCCGTAAGCCACCCTTTTAAACCCCGCCAGTTTTCCGAAGCGGTCCTGTTGACGATATCCCCAACGTTGAGTTGATGCATAGCATATAGATGATAAAGATGCAATATTATGATTATATATTGCCTGAATAAAAGTTGAACGTAATACTCAGACTGATTTATACTTTTTTGAACATGATATAACATATCTACTTTCAAATAATTATATGAGATGAATGTTTATTATATATTTATATAAAAAAATAATTAATTAAGCTAAAATTTGGTATATTATATAAATATTAACGTGTTTAGCTTAAATATTTGAAAATTATATTTTGAAAAACTTGTTTTTGCTTAAAAATAAGATAACGGCATCCAGTTCAAAATTCTGCTGTTTTCTCATCCCCTGTCCGATCAACGGATGCGGCCGCAACCGCTTTCAGGCCATCGCTCCCGCCGGTTGCCATTCCATCGTGCGGATATCGCAAATCCACAAATATGAATGCCTTGGGCGGGGGTATCTCACCGCCATTCCCTCCGTCTCCCGCCGCATGAGCTGCCCCCCCGAACACGCTGACGCGGGAAGGGTGGGCGCTTTAGGAACAAACCTACAGTCGCCGGTCGCGGCTGCGCGCCTGCCCCGGGGACCCGCCTCCCTGTCCGGAACCTGCCGGAAAGGAACAGCACGCCAGAACGGAGAGAAGCGGCTGGGCAGTCCCTGCCGCCGCGGGGCGAGGCGGAGGAAGGCGGCTCCCGGATCTCAGGGCACACCCGGAGCCAAGGGCTACCTGATCCTTGAGCCGCCCCGTGTTCGCGGAAAAGCATCCGGGGCCAGTAGCGGACGCCGGGACGGGAGGGAATCGGCCGCCGACGTCATGAAGGGGCCAGGGAGCCGGACGGGACCGCCGGAACGCCAGCCTTCACCCGTGACGGGCGGCTCGGAAGCGATGACGCTAATCGGGTACTTATTACTCGCCCGCCCCATCCCGCCGGAGGACGGGTCGGGCGACCCTCCCGGACTGCCGGGTCCGCAAGTCACGTCTGACGCGTCATGCGTCAAAGGAATTCTCCATTTCATGACGCTTTGCAACAAGGACTGCGGCATTCAACGTTAGGATTTTCATTCCAAAACCTTTGCAGAAAAAGGAATTTGAATATTCATTATGATAATTTTTTATAAATATCCTTATAAACAACATATTATGACATAAATTTTAAAAAAAACATATCTTCATAATCACTAGTTATCCATCCTGAGAGTACTGCGGGGGCGGCTCCTTTACTTTAGGCATCCTTTTTGCTTAAATCTTTCGGATCCATGACTCCGACCTTCCCCGCGCCCGGCACCGGACAGCTGCCGGAGCGGCCTTCCGGGCGGCCTCCGCAGCCAGGCGCGGGCGAGCCTTACCCACATTCCCGAGCTCCCGAGGATTTAAATGTCATCCGGCAAAGAGAAACCCAAGGCATCCAGATTCAGGTTCCCCTGGTGGGTCGTGGCCTGCCTCACGACGGTCGCGACGTTCTGGTGCATCTTCACGCTCAGCTCGAGCGCGGGCCGCGAAAGGGAGCTCATGGAGAGGAACTACCTCCTTCAGGGCGAGGCCCTCATACGGGGCATGTCGGCCGCGGCCTACAGGGGATGGGCCAACCAGACCGTGACAACGGAGGACTACCGGGAGATTGCCGAGATCGGCAAGGCCGACTTCATAGCCATGACCGACATGAACGCGGAGGTGAAGGCGAGCTCCGAGCCGGAGGTGCTCACGACCGGGACATTCCCCAGGCCGGAACCTCCTGAGGTGTTCCAGAACAACGAGGCCAAGCACAAGGTCTTCGCGGCGGGCGGGAGGGAGGTCTTCTGGATCTACCGCCCCCTCGAGGTGGCGCTCCTTCCCGTCTCCAGCTCGGGCATCATGGACCGCAGGCCCTCCCGCGCCCCGGCAAGCCCGGAGATCGAGAAGGAGGCGGGCGCGGCCGGAGGGGGCAGGAACTCCGATCCGAACGCGCCCCGTCAGCAGACGAAGCTCCCGGCGAGCTCGCTCACCCCCGACAGGACCTTCTACTTCTGGGTGGGCTACGACATGTCGATCTTCAAGGCGCAGGAGGCGGCGGAGAAGGCCCGCTTCGTCATGGTCACCGTGGGCACCGCAGCGGCCGGGATCGGCTTCGTCATGTTCCTCCTGTGGTTCTACTACTGGGGACTCTCCAAACGCCGCCAGCGCGATGCCGAGAGCCGCGCCGAGACCATCATAAGCAACATAAGCTCGGGGCTGTTCCTGACGGACACCGACGGCACCGTGACGCTGGTAAACGATCAGGCCGAGAGGATTTCGGGGCTTCCCAGGAGCCGCATCGTCGACAGGAGCATTGGCGATCTCATGGTGAAGGCCCCCCTTTCCGCCGAAGAGGCCGAGAAGGTGTGCGGCCTGGAGAGGGAGGCGGTCGAGGGCAGGAGCCTCGGCGAAATCCTGAGCTCCATGAGCGGTCTGGCCGAGGGAAAGTTCACGGCAAACGAGATGCCCGCCACCTTCGCGGGCGAGGGGGGCGCGCCGGGCCACGAGGCCATAGTCTCCATCTCCGCGGGGACCTACTGCACGGACGAGCTTAAGCCGCTGGGGATGGCCGTCCTCATGACCGACGTGAAGGAGCTGGTCGAGAGCCGCAGGAGGATGGCCGAGCAGGACCTGCTGGCCGGCCTCGGCGCCATGGCCCGCCACGTGGCACACGAGATAAGGAACCCGCTCTCGTCCATCAAGGGCTTCACCCAGCACCTCATCGCCAAGACCGACGAGAGGGAGATAGACCCCGCCGCCTTCGGGGAAGCCCTGCGCAAGGTGCTCACCTCCGTCAACAGGCTGAAGGACACCGTAACTGAGGTCCTGGACTACGGGAGGCCCGCTGACGTGACGACCCGCCCAGTGGACATGGGGAGGCTCCTCACGAGCATCAAGGAGTTCGTGGCCTACGACCCGGACTGGGGCGGGGCCGTCTTCGACGTGACGCTCCCCTCGGAAGGTAGGCCGGTTGTGGCGAAGGTGGACGAGGCGCTGTTTTCGGAGGGGCTCCTGAACCTCTTCCTGAACGCCGTCCAGGCCGTGGACATGAACCCGCCGGAGCGCCCCGGCAAGGTCACGGCCGAGCTCGCGGG
>JAISEQ010000157.1 GCA_031264045.1 Deltaproteobacteria bacterium | reverse complement strand
AATCGCTGCAGGAATGCGCATATAGTGTTCGGTGATAAGGCGGTTCCCGGATAGTCTACGCAAACGAATGTGCGCTTGTAGTGGGTGGACATGCGCCCAGCTGTGATTGACGGTCTAATGACCCGGAGCGTTGCGATCGACATGATCGTGTAGGCGTCATTTGCGGGGTAGATGGTGAGAAGGTCGGAGAGAATGTCTCGCGTCACCGATCTGACAAGCGCCGCTGAACCATAGGAAAGCATATCGGGGCCGCTGGCAGCGGTCTTTTCGAGTTTCGGAACGAACTCGAACCCGATGATATGTCCGATGACGCGCCCGTTGCTCGGTTGTGGGTTTCCGCCCACGACATACTTTGTGCCGGTTCTCTCACGGACGGCATACCGAAACGGTCCGTCTCTACCGTAGTCATTGACTATTGTATTCACTGGCCTTTCGACCATGCGGATACTTTCTGGAACGGCCATAAAAAAAGCCTCCTTTATATAGGCCATTATATAAAATATGGCCTATATGTCAAGTTTTTTTTGGGCTGATACGAAACTTGGGCGGAAACCGGCCTGGAAGGGCGGTTTCTGCGTCCAATTCGGCCGCCAGTTTCTTCAGATCCGCCGCCAGCCCGGTACAGATGTGGACGGCTAGGCTCAGCAACTCCAAAGGTCTCGAAGGCCCGATTCGGGGTTCGGCCCAGGCATGGCCTCGGAGACGGGAGCTCCTTCGTCTGAGTCGCCGGTCTGCCGAAACAGGCGTGATTGAGCCATGATGGGGCGCAAGTATAGCTCTTTCGAACATTTATGGACCATACCATAGCATACCATAGAATGCCACTAGTTGCAATATCTAGTCTACTATTAGTCTCAATTACGCTAAATTGCGTCTCTTGCCCTCGCTGTAGGTTTTGAGCCACCCCCATCCGTGAACGGATACTTCTATAGTACAGTGAATTGGGAAACTTTTAATAATGTGATGTTCCATTATGAGCAATTTCAATTTTTATAAAAAAAATATATTGGCGCTATATATAATTTATTTGTATTGTCAAATATTATAAGACATTCATATGAATTAACAATATCCAACTATATAATGATCTAAATCATTTCAGCGATTTAGTCTATCTGTGATTCTTTCCTCAGCCTTCAAATCTTACAACCATCCTAGCAATATCTGAGCAAAACACAATATAAAGCATGCTTGCTGATAAATCACAAGATATTGTGTTTATATGCTTTATTATCGATATTATATACAATAATTTTATTATATATCTAAAATAAATGCATTAATTTACAATTATAGTCGCTAAATATATATCAAAATTCACCTATTTAGATTTAATTACTGAATAGATATATAAATAAATGAAATGGCAGAACAAAGCCAATGGCATCAAAAATGCATTATTATGCATTTTAAATACCAAAATTTCCGGTTAGATGCGGACTTGTTTGGTTGATTGCTGTCAATTTGTTATACGCCTATTATGAAGATAAGAAGATTATGATAATTTCATGATGTATGACAGTAATCTTTTGCGGTAGTTTAAGTAGTATTTTTTCAGGTTCAGCCTGTACACCTTGTCTGGCTGTCTCATTTTTTAGTTCCTCCCCGGCTCTTCGGGTTCCTCGGGGTTCCTCGGTTCCTCGGTTCCTCTTTAGATTTGACTCCACAGAACGGATAATGTAAATTGACATGTTTCACCGCCCCGGCATCAGGCTGCCGGAGCCGCTCCCCGATGCCCGCGCAGACGCCTTTTCCCTCGAGGGACCTTAAATGACATATTACGTCACCACCCCGATCTACTACGTGAACGCCAAGCCTCACCTGGGCCATGCCTACACCACGATAGTCTGCGACACCATGGCCCGTTTCCACCGCCTGAACGGGGAGGACGCCTATTTCCTCACGGGCACGGACGAGCACGGGGACAAGATTGCCGAGGCGGCCAAGAGGGAGGGCGTGCCCCCCCAGATCTACGTAGACTACATATCCTCGCACTTCAAGTTCACGTGGCCGAAGTTCAACATAAGGCCCGACGACTTCATACGGACCACCGAGCCCCGCCACAAGGAGGTGGTCTCCCGCTTCCTTGATAAGGTCCACGACAGCGGCGACATCTATTTCGGCAAGTACGGGGGCCTGTACTGCGTTGGCTGCGAGCGCTTCTACACTGAAAAGGAGCTGGTGGACGGGCTGTGCCCCGACCACAAGACCCCGCCGCGCTACATAGCCGAGAAGAACTACTTTTTCAGGATGGGAAAGTACCAGGACTGGCTCATCGACCACATAAAGAAGAACCCGGACTTCATCAGGCCCGAGCGCTACAGAAACGAGGTGCTCTCCTTCCTCTCCGAGCCCCTGGAGGACCTCTGCATAAGCCGCCCCAAGACCAGGCTCACGTGGGGCATCGACATCCCCTTCGACCGCGACTACGTGACCTACGTCTGGTTCGACGCCCTCATCAACTACATCTCCGCCCTAGGATGGCCGGACGGGGAGACGTACGGGCGTTACTGGCCGCACGTCGAGCATACCGTGGCCAAGGACATCCTGAAGCCCCACGCCATCTTCTGGCCCACCATGCTACGAAGCGCGGGGGTGCCCGTCTACCGGTACCTCAACGTCCACGGCTACTGGCAGATGGACGAGTCGAAGATGAGCAAGTCCGTGGGGAACGTCGTGGACATCTTCACCCTGCGCGACGAGTTCGGCACGGACGCGCTCCGCTATTTCCTCATGCGAGAGATGACGTTCGGGCTGGACAGCGAGTTCTCCTACCAGAGGATTTTCGACCGCTACAACGCGGATCTGGCCAACGACTTCGGAAACCTCTGGCAGCGCTCGGTCTCCATGCTGGTTCGCTATTCCGGCGGGGTCGTCTCGGACGGAGCGCTGGCCGAGCTTTCCCGCGATGCCGAGTGGGAGGGGAAGATCGCGTCGCTGTTCGCCGACTACCGCGATCATTTCCTGAACATGCGGCCAAGCGAGGCGCTGAAGAGGGTCTGGGACTTCATAAGATCGCTCAACAAGTTCATCGACACCGAGTCGCCCTGGACGCTCGCCAAGGATCCGGGCTCCCGCGAGCGCCTCGATCTGGTGATGGCCACCCTCGTGAAGGGACTGGCCGTCGCCGGCGCCCTGGTCTCCCCGGTGATGCCGGGCACCTCGGACGAGATCTGGCGCAGGCTGGGCCTCGCCCCCGGCACCCAGGCCCTGGACTCCGCCGCCCTCACCGCCGCGCTCTGCCACGGCCGTCCGGTGGAGGTGGGCGAGGCGTTCTTCGCCAGGGCCGAGAAGGAGGGCGGCACCAGGAACCGCCCCGCGAAACCAAAGGACG
Source organism: Deltaproteobacteria bacterium (assembly GCA_031264045.1). Classification (GTDB taxonomy): domain Bacteria; phylum Desulfobacterota; class Desulfarculia; order Adiutricales; family Adiutricaceae; genus JAIRZX01. The sequence continues at coordinate 10,203 of JAISEQ010000157.1, read as the reverse complement.
CCCGGCCCGCCTCAGCCCCGGTTTCCCCCTCCCCGGACGTTGCCTCCGGTCCTTCCGGCCCCGCTCCAGCCGCTTCCCCGGCGCCCGCCCAGGCTCTGGCCGCGTCCGCCGCGGCCGTCTCCCCCCCGCCCGGAGCCGGAACGGTCGCCGCCAAGGCCTCCCCGGCTGACGCCGGTTCCCCCGCTGCCCCTGCTGCAGCGCCTTCATCCCCCGCTCCGGACGGGCCTCCGTCCGTGATATCCTACGACGACTTCCGGAAGCTCGATCTGCGCACCGCGCTCATCCTGGACGCCGAGCCGGTGAAGAAGAGCGACAAGCTTCTGAAGCTCACCGTGGAGGTCGGCGAGGAGACCCGCACCATAGTCGCGGGCATCAGGAAGCACTTCGACCCGGAGACGCTCAAGGGACAGAGGATGGTCATCGTGGCCAACCTCGCGCCAAGGGAGCTCATGGGCATAAAGAGCCACGGCATGGTACTGTGCTCCTCGGGCGCGGACACGCTGGCGCTTCTGGTCCCCAGCAGGGAGATGCCCTCCGGGAGCCCGGTCTCGTAGGGGACGGCATCAAGACGGGCCTGGCCCGCCCGGAGGGCCGATTGGGTTTATGAAGGTTATCGTGGCCGGCGCGGGCGAGGTGGGCTTCAACATCTCCGAGAAGCTCTCCCGTGAGAAGATAGACGTGGTCCTGATAGACGAGAGCCAGGAGCGGCTCCGGGCCTGCTCCGACGCCCTGGACGTCCAGACCGTGCTCTCGCCCGTGTCCAGGCCGCAGGTCCTCCTGGACGCGGGCATCCAGGACTCGGAGCTCTTCGTGGCGGTGACGGGGAGCGACTCCGACAACATCCTGGCCTGCCGCTACTCCCAGCTCCTGGCCCCGGACGTGAGGAGGCTCGCCCGGGTCCGCGACTCGGCGGCCTACGGCGGTCTCTCCGAGCTGGAGGTCCGGGACGGGCTGGGACTCACCTACATAATCGACCCCACGGCCCTCGTGGTCGACAACATAGTGGACTTCATGGCCATCCCGGGGGCCGGGGACGTGATCGACGTCTCGGGGGGGAAGCTGAAGCTCGTGGGCCTGCGTCTCCCGAGGCACCACCCGATCGTGGGCGTCCCGCTCATGCAGTCGCTCCCCAGGGAGGAGGGCAACAAGCTCCTCGTGGCCGCCATCTACCGCCACCACGAGCTTCTGATCCCTAACGGCTCCACCGTCCTCCAGCCCCTGGATCTCCTCTACCTGGCCGCCACCCCGGACAGCCTCCCCGAGGTGAGCCGCTTCTTCGACATCGACTGGCGTCCCGCCAAGACCGTCTTCATCATGGGCGGCGGCGAGGTCGGCCTCCACCTGGCCAGGCGTCTGGAGGGCGAGGATTTCTCTGTGATACTGATCGAGAGGAGCGAGGAGCGCTGCGAGTTCCTGAGCCGCGTCCTCCGGAAGACCGTGGTGATCCACGGGGACGCCACCGACCAGTCGCTCCTGGAGGACGAGGGCGTGGGGGAGTGCGACATCTTCATAGCCGTGGGCACCGACGACGAGAAGAACATGATCTCCTGTCTGCTGGCCCGCCGCCTGGGCGCCCGCAACACCATCACCAGGGTCAACCGCTTCAGCTACGTCCCCCTGGTCTCGGCCATCGGCCTGGAGGCCCTGGTCTCCGCCAGGGTGGCCGCGGTCTCTGCGATACTGAAATACGTCCGCAAGGGCCTGGTGGTCTCCGTCGCCACCCTCCAGAACGAGGAGGCCGAGATCATAGAGGTGGAGGTGCCTGCCTCCTCCAGGCTCGCGGGCCACAGGCTCATGGACGCCAAGCTCCCCGAGCGCACCATCGTGTGCGCCCAGATCCGCGGCGGCGAGGTGATCATCCCCCGCGGCAGCACCGTGATAGAGAGCGGCGATGTCCTGGCCGTGGTCGCCCGCTCCGAGTCCGTAGGCCTCCTGGAGAAGGCGCTGGCCGGCAGGAAGTAGGGGAGTTGAGGGCGGCCCGGAAACTCCGGCTTCCCTGCCGCTGTCCAGAACACGGCCCGGTTCCTCCCCCCAGAAGGGGACCCGTCCCGGCGCCTCCCGCCCGAACGTGACCGTGTCCGTTGTCTACCGCCCGAACGGGCCCGGCACATCCGCCCCGAACGCGGCCCGGCCCAGATTCCTTCCCCGCCGCCCACGGTGCCCGACGCACCTTAAGGCCGATCTTCCGGTGGGTCTTCCGGCAGAATTCTCACGCCGTAACGACAGCGCGGCGGCGCTGGTTTCCGGACGGACGGCGGCCCCGGCCGGCACCGGACCGGGCTCCGGCAACCTGTCCTGACCCCCGACCCGGCCCCCGACCTGGCCCCGGTCCGGAACACCGCCCCGGACAAGACCCCTGAACTGCCCGCCGCGCCGGCGCGCCCCCGCACCCCATGGTCCACCCCCGCCTGATCTGCTGGATAGCCGGCCTCATAGTCCTGGTGACCGGGGCGATGCAGCTCCTTCCCGTCATCTGCGCCCTGGCGCTGGAGGACGGCTCGGAGCTCGCGTTCCTGGAGTCCGCCGCGACCGTGATCGCCAGCGGCGCCATGCTCGCGATAGCCGGCTACCCTGCCAGGCGCCAGGAGCCCCGCTACCGGGAGAGCCTTGCCGTGGTGGGGATATCGTGGTTCCTGGTGAGCGTCTACGGGGCGCTCCCGTACCTGCTGTCCGGGACCCTAGACGCGTGGGGGTCGGTCTTCGAGTCCTTCTCGGGATTCTCCTCCACCGGGTCCACCAACATCGCAGATCTCTCGAAGGTCGCCCCCTCCATCCTCTTCTGGCGGGTGTTCACCCAGTACCTGGGCGGCATGGGCATCATAGTGCTCATGGTGGCCGTGCTACCCTACCTGGGGGTCGGCGGGCAGATCATGCTGAAAAACGAGCTCTCGGGAGTGGCGGGGGAGAAGCTCAAGCCCCGGGTGGCCCAGACCGCCAAGATCCTCTGGATGGTCTACCTGTCCTTCACGCTTCTCCTGTTCGTCCTCTACCTGCTCGGGGGGGAGGGCGTCTTCGATTCCCTGTGCCTCACCTTCTCCACCATGTCCACCGGAGGCTTCGCCAATTGGAACGACTCCATCGCCCACTACACGGGATGGTACATGCCGACGGTCACGTTGCTCTTCATGTTCATGGGGAGCATCAGCTTCTCTCTCCACTACCAGCTCTTCACCGGGAAGCCCAGGGCGCTGTTCCTGAACCCCGAGGTCATATTCTTCACGGCGGTCGTCCTCGCCGCCGCCGCCGTGGCCGCCCTGTCCCTCTTCGTCTCCGGCTACTACAGGAAACCGGGCGAGGCGGCCTTCTACGCCCTCTTCCATTCCGTGAGCGTCGCGAGCACCACCGGGCACAGCATACGCAACTGGGCGGACTGGCCGGCCCTGGCCCAGGGGGCGGTGTTCGGCCTGGTCATGATAGGCGGCTGCACCGGATCCACCAGCGGGGGCCTGAAGTGCGTGCGCTGGCTCATACTCTTCAAGACCGTGCACCGGGTGCTCCGCCGCTACATACACCCCCGGAGCGTCATAACCGTCCGCCTGGCCGGGAAGCCCGTACCCGAGGACGTGCTGGAGGGGGTGTGGATGTTCTTCCTCCTGTATTTCCTGGCGGGGGCGGCCGCGACCCTCGTCCTTACCGGCATGGGCCTGGACATACTCTCCGCAGCCTCGGCCTCCGCGAGCTCGCTCGGGAACGTGGGGCCGGCCCTCGGCCCGCTCGGGCCGGACACCACCTACGCCTGGCTCCCGGGCCCCGCCAAGGGGGTCCTGAGCCTTCTGATGCTCCTCGGGCGCCTCGAGCTCTACAGCCTCCTGGTCCTCCTGCTCCCCGAGTTCTGGCTGAGATGAAGACGGCCCGCCCGCAGCGCCAGCTGCCCCGGGCGCGGCGCCGTGCCCCCGCGCAGGCGGTACCGGGCCCCCGGTCCAGCGGCGGAAAGCGCGGAGGGCCCGCCGTTGCGGGCGCGGTCCCCGGGGATATGTCGGCGGCCGCGCCGAGAGAGGTTTTCTTGCCCAACACGTACGCTTCCGACCGGACCGGCCCCGCTGGCCTCCGTCCGGACAGTTTCCCGAATCGCTGCGCATCCCCTGTGCGCGGAGCGTCCCCTGCGCACGGAGCTTCCCGTGCGCATGGAGCTTCACCGTTTTCCGCCCTGCGGCCCCTGTCCGCCGCGCGGACGCCGCAATCCGGGCTGGGCATCTTCCCCGGGACCGGCCTTCCCGGCATCGGCGGGGGTGCGGCATGGTGACCTCCGGGGGCATCGCGGATCTTGATCCGGCGCTCAACCGCTTCCCCAGCGGATTTCCGGCCATGCCCGGCGGGCGCCCGCCGGAGGTGTTCCTCCTGGGCGTCGGCGGGGTGGCCATGGCATCCCTCGCGGGGCTCATGAAGGACTGGGGATGCTCCGTGTCCGGGGCGGACGAGGGGCTTTACCCGCCCATGAGGGATCTGATAGAGGAACTGGGCATTCCGGTCCACCTGGGCTACGGGGAGGACGCCCTGGCTGGCTCCCCGGATCTGGTGGTGGTGGGAAACGTCGTGACCCGCAGCTTCCCCGTCGCGGCGGAGCTCCTTAGGCGGAAAATCCCCTACGTGTCGCTCCCGCAAGCGCTGGAAGGCATGATCCTGGGGCGCACCCGGAACCTCGTGGTGTCGGGGTGCCACGGGAAGACCACGCTGACGGCGCTGAGCGCGCACCTCCTCTCCTCGGGGGGGCTCGATCCGGGATACCTCGTGGGGGGCGCGGCCCTCGGCTTCCCCAGGCCCTTCGCCCCGGGGGGCGGCAGGATCTTCGTCATCGAGGGGGACGAGTACGACTGCGCCTTCTTCGACAAACGGCCCAAGTTCGTGCATTACCGGCCGCACACGGCGATACTCACTTCGGTGGAGTTCGATCACGCCGACATCTACCCGGATCTTGACTCGGTCGTCTCCGCCTACCGGACCCTCGCGGAGCTGGTGCCCCCGGACGGCCTCCTCGTCGCGAACGGGGACGATCCCCTCTGCGCGGAAGTGGCCCGCTCCTGCCGGGGCAGGGTGGAACTCTACGGGGAGTCCGCGGCCTGCCGGTGGAAGCTCGGGAGCTTCCGCGCCCGGGGCTTCTCCTCCGAGTTCACGGTCGACGGTCCCGGCGGGCTGGAGCTCCGTCTCCGCTGGCCCAGGATCGGCCGCTACAACGCCCTGGGCGCCTGTGCCGCAGTCGCGGCGGTCGCGGACATGGGCCTGGACCCTCGCACGCTCGCCGAGGCATTCGCAAGTTTCCGAGGGGTCAGGCGCCGTCAGGAGCCGCTCTACAACGGTTGGGCCCAGGAAGGGGAGGGCGCGGAAAGTCGGCTTCCGGAAGACGCGGGTCCCGGCTCGGCGGTCGCGGGCCGGAGGGGACCCGCAGGTCCCGCCGGTTCCGGATCCGGACGGGCGGACGGGAGCGTTCGGGCGCGCCCCGGACCACGGGGGGTCACCGTCGTGGACGACTTCGCGCACCACCCGACCGCGGTGGCGAAGACCCTCGGCGCCCTGAAGGAGGCCTTTCCAGAAAGGAGGCTGGTGTGCGCCTTCGAGCCCAGGAGCAACACGTCCCGTAGGACGGTTTTCCAGGATGCCTACCCTGAGGCGTTCCGGGCGGCGGACAGGGTGCTCCTTTCCGGAGTCGACCGGCCCGAGAAGGCACCGGAGGGGGACAGGCTGGATCTTCCGCGGCTCCGCGCGGACATAGGCCCAGGGGCGGTCCTGTGCCCGGATCCGGACGCGGTCTTCCGGGAGGCCGTGTCGGGGGCGCTCCCCGGGGATCTCTTCTGCGTCATGTCCAACGGCGCCTTCGGGGGGCTCGCGGCCCGTCTCGCCGCTTTTTTCGGTTCCCGCGCCCCGGGGGGGCCCGGCCCGGAGCCCGTCGGGTTATAATGGGAAGGTCATGGCCAGGCACTTCACCCCCATAGGATACACCTTCAAGGACGAGAGGCTGCTGAAGGCGGCTCTCACGCACCGCTCCTGCGTCTGCGAGTGCTTCGTCCGGGACGGGGGGGAGGAGCACGACAACCAGCGCCTGGAGTTCCTGGGCGATGCCGTGCTGGAGCTCTTCATAAGCGAGCACCTGTTCTCCCTGAGGCCCAGGCTCTCGGAAGGGGCCATGAGCAGGGTTCGGGCCTGTTTCGTGTGTGAGGGTAAGCTCGCCGAGATAGCCCGGGGCATAGGCCTGGGGGAGCACCTGGTCATTTCCCTTCCGGAGGACAACTCCGGCGGGCGGGACAAGACGTCGCTTCTGGCGGACGCCATGGAGGCCCTCCTGGGGGCCGTCTTCCTGGACGGGGGCCCGGAGCAGACGAGGAGGCTCATCCTGAAGCTTTGGAGCCCCTACCTGAACGGCTGCTCTGAGAGCCCCCCCTCCATATCCGACTACAAGACAGCCCTCCAGGAGTTCACCCAGCGCTGTGGCATGGGCCTTCCCGTCTATTCGCTCGCCAACACCGTGGGCCCGGCCCACAAGCCCACCTTCTTCATAAGCGTACGGGTGGGCGACCGCCCCCCCTCCATGGCCATGGCCCGCTCCAAGAAGGAGGCGGCCCAGCATGCCGCGAAGATCCTCCTCCAGGAGCTCATGGACGAGGAGGCCCGCTGCCCCCGTTCCGAGGGTCCCCCCGACGTCGGCCAGAGGGCCAGGGGCCTGGAGGGGCTGATCATGGCTAGCGACTGCCTCCCGCGCCCGGATGCCGGGGAGTGCCGGACGGACGCAGGTCCCGGACGGACGGACTCCCGCCCTGCGGGGGGAGACCGTTGCCAAGGGGGCGCGGACGCCCGCCATGTGGGTGGAGACCTTTGCCCTGGGGAGGCGGGAGCCCGCCCGGCGGGGGGAGACATTTGCCCTGGGGAGGCGGGAGCCCGTCGGGCGGGGGGAGACCTGTGCCAGAGGGACGGGAGCGCCCACCCTTGGAGTGGAGACCTGTGCCCGGGGGAGTCGAGTGCCCGCCCTGTGGGGGGAGACCTTTGCCATGAGGACGGGGACGCGTTCCCTGCGGGAGGCGCGGTCCGCTTTGCCGGCGGGCTTCTCTCCTCCGGGCCGCGCCAGGCCGGGGCCGGGGCCCTCTCCCGGGGAAACCGTCCGGAAGCCCCGGAGGGACTGTTCGGCGGTGAGGCCGGCTCCGGTTCCGATGCCGGGGCTTGCCGGTCTGCGGCAGGCCCTCTGCGGGACTGCCCCGAAACGGGCGGGGACGCCGTGAAATGCCCGGCCGGGGCGGGGGAGGGCGTCAGCGGGGCCGGGGAAAAAAACAGAACCGGGTCCAGAGCCAGGGCAGGGGAGGCCGGCTCGGGGCCCCCGGCGGCGGAATGTCGCCGCCCGGATGCCGTCGGGGGGCCTGCGGGGGGGATCGGGGCTGCTGAACGCTACGGGCCCGAGACGCGGGGAGACGGTCCGGGGCCCGGTGCGGCGGTCCCGGCGGACGGGGTAGCCCAGCCCGTAGAAAAGCCGTCTGCCGCGGCTAGGTCCAGAGCGAAGCCGAAGGCCGCCCCGCCCGCGAGGACCAGGCTCAGGCCGAAGCCTGTCCCTCCCGGCTCCGCCGGGGACTCTCCGGAGAGTTCCCCCGGCCCTGCCCCATGCCGCGGGAACGGGCGGGAGGCCGTCCCCGTGCCCCTGCCGGATCCCCGTACCCCCGGAGTGGGTGGAAAGGCATCCCGGCGCCATTCCGGCGGAGAGCCTGCCGACGGCGCCTGCACCGCCCCGGAAGCGGTGGCGTCATCGGGCACGGCTTCCGGAGGGCCAACGCCTTTCAAGCCGCCCGAAGGTGTCGGGGACACCTGACGCGCGGGACGACCGCTTCCGTCACGGCGGCCCTTTTGTGTCGGTCGTCAGTCAGGCGGCGACGCCGCCCCGCCGCCGGCCCTTCCGGCGACCACGTACGGCCCTAAACCTTTTGTTACCCGGGAGGAGGACGCCCCGGTGCCTTCTGTTGCCGCCCCGGGCCGGACCGACGGCCTTGCCGGGCGGTGCCCCCAACGCGTGAGGAACCCCTGTATGAAGGACGAAGACAAGAGCGGCTTGGATACGGAAACCGGCGGCACCGCTGAAACCGGTGCCGAGGTTTCGGAGCGGGCCGTCCGGCCGGGCGGCGAGGTGCCTGAACAGGTCCGGGTGTCGAAGCCGAGCGGCAGGGCACTGGAGACGGGCTCCGACCCGGAGAAGTCTGCCGGTCGGGAAAAAGGTGCCGGATTCCCTGAAACCGGCTCCGAGGCCGCCGGAAAGGTCGGCGACCCGAAGCTGGGCTCCAAGGCCGCAGGAAAGGGCGGCAAGGCCCCGGAACCGAGAGTCGAGGTTTCGGAACCGACTGCCAAAGCTCAGGAACGGGGCGCCGGGGACCAGCCGGCCCCGGAAGAGGGCGGCAAGCCCCGGCGGGCCAGGCGGCCGAAGAAGCCCCAGCCGGAGATAGTGCATCGGGCGGGCTTCGCTGTCATCTTCGGGGCTCCCAACGCAGGCAAGTCGACGCTCCTGAACCGCATCCTGGGCGAGAAGGTGGCGGCGGTGGCCGCCAAGCCCCAGACCACCCGCCACAAGATCCTCGGGGTGCTGACCCGTCCCATGGCCCAGCTGGTCTTCTACGACACCCCCGGCTACCACGAGTCGGAGAAGCTCCTGAATCAGGGCATAGTCTCCCGGGCCGTGGAGGCCCTGGCAGACGCGGACGCCGTGCTGTTCCTCACGGACGGGCTCCACCAGGGGGAGGAGCACCTGGCCGCGATGGAGCTGGTGAAGGCCAAGGAGCGCTCGAAGATCGTCTGCGCCGTGAGCAAGTCGGATCAGGTGCGGGAGAAATACATGAGGCCCATCACGGCGGAGATCTCCTCCATCTTCCCCGGGGTTCCCGTCCTTCCGGTCTCGTCCAAGAACGGCAACAACATTGGCAGGATCATAGGGCTCCTGTCCGAGCGCCTGCCCGAGAGCCCCAGGCTTTTCCCCGACGACACCCTGACCGACCAGTCCATGAGGCAGATAGCCGCCGAGTTCGTGAGGGAGGCCGTCATACGCCACACGCACAACGAGATCCCGTACTCCACCGCCGTCACGGTCGACCGCTACGAGGAGCCGGCCAAGGCCGGCCTGAGGAAGACCTACATAGCCGCCACCATCCACGTCGAGAAGGACAACCAGAAGGTTATAGTGGTGGGATCGGGCGGGCGCAAGCTCCAGTCCATAGGTACGCTGGCCCGCGAGAACATCGAGAGGCTGGTGGGGGGTCCGGTATACCTGGATCTCTTCGTCAGGACCACCCGAGACTGGTCGAAGAGGAAGGCCAGCCTCCAGGACTTCGGGTACCGGGACCGCAGCTGAGCGGCAGGATATGGGACCGCAGCTGACGGCGATGGGGACACGGGTGGGCTTCCGGGATTTCCCGGCCCGGGCCTCCTGACCTTCGCGGTGACGAGCGGTCGGGAGACGTCTTCGCGGAACCGGTTCCGGATGAAGAAGGGGCCGTGTCCGGGGGAGGTTGCAGGGACTCGGTCGGGGCCGGTATTCAGACTGCCGTAGGCAGATCGGGTTGCTGTCGGCAGACGGGAGCTTTCTTTCCCGCATGGTGACACAGGTATTCTTGACGGAAACGGTGACACGGATTTTATTGACGGAAGATGTTTCAGGCGTCATGGCTCCGGACATTGAGACGCATTTCCAGGCGACTTCTGGAAAGGAAAAGCCCCGGTCAGAAATTTTGGACACTGTTCGTCACTGCCATCCGCCTGGCGAATGCGGAGCCGGAGTATTTGCCGCAGTACCGGCTCCCGTGACCAGTATCGGCAGCCGATATTGCGCCCTTTATAGCGTCTGTCATTCGGATGGTTACCTTAAAGCAAAATAATTGTATTCAGTAGTGCGTTTATATTGTTATTGCTGGATTAGAATGACAAAAAACTGCTGGAAAGGTTTATCCAAAATCTGCCGGAAGCTTGTCCAGAGTGAGCAATGCGAAGGCGAAGACCCAGTATGGAGTAAAACGGAGCATGATGTGCTGAATGTAGCAGTGAGTGTGGTTTTCATAAGAGACATATCCTGAAATCCCGGCGATTTTTATATCTACAACATTTCTCTTAAGACTATACAATATGTAGTTGCCAATAGGGATTAACGAAATCGTAGCCATATTTTTTGATTTAAATCATTGACTTTTTATCAAAATTGATATCGGACTGTAAATAATTCCCTGGACGTCTGAAATTGGAGTTGACCAAGTT
>JAISEQ010000022.1 GCA_031264045.1 Deltaproteobacteria bacterium | reverse complement strand
TGAATGCCGGGCGGGACGCGGTGTCAGGGCATCCTGCGGGATAACCGTCGGGACAGTCGTCCGGATATGGTGTTGCCGATGTGGTGTTGTTGCCTGAAATAGGCGCAATTTTTTGATATAGAGTGATTTATGAGCATCCTGGCCTCCTCCGCCCGCCTCCTGAATGCCGGGCGGGACGCGGTGTCAGGGCATCCTGCAGGATAACCGTCGGGACAATCGTCCGGATGTGGTGTCATTGATGTGGTCTTGTTGCCTGAAATGGACGCAATTTTTTGATATAGAGTACTTTATGGGCTAACTGTCTTCCTGTGTCCGCCTCCTGAAAGCCGGGCGCGGGACGGGGGAGGCGGGGGCATCCCGAAGGACAGCCGTCAGGACAATCAGCTGAACAGTTATCCGGATATGGGGCTTAAATCATAAGATAGATGTAAATACTTGATATAGTGCGATTTATAAGCTCATTGACCTCCTGCGTCCGCCTCCGGAAAGCCAGACTCGGGAGGGCAGTCGGACCCCCGGGGATCCAGCAGTACAGCCTTTAGGAAAATCGGTTCGGCAGTCGTCCGGATATGGGGCTTAAATCCTGAAATTGGTGTAACTGATTGATATAGTGCGATTTACGATGGCGCTGGCCACCGGCGTACCCCTCCGGAAAGCCAGACTCCGGGAGGGCGGCAGGAGCGCCGGGGCACCTCTCGGGACAGCCGCCAGGACAATCGGCTGTACAGTACAGCCGTCAGGAAAATCGGTCGTGCAGTCGTCCGGATATGGGGCTTAAATCCTGAAATTGGTGTAACTGATTGATATAGTGCGATTTACGATGGCGCTGGCGCTGGTCCCCGGCGTCCCCAACCGGAAAGCCAGACTCCGGGATGGCGGCCGGAGCGCCGGGGCACCTCTCGGGACAGCCGCCAGGACAATCGGCTGTACAGTAAAGCCGCCAGGACATTCGGCTGCACAGTAGTCCGGATATGGGGGTCAAATCCTGAAATTGGTGTAACTGATTGATATAGTTTGTTTTCGATGGAGCTGGCCCTGGCCCCTGGCGTCCCCATCCGGAAATTCAGGCGCTGGAGGGCGGCCGGAGCGCCGGGGCATCCTGCGGGGCAAGCACGAGGACAATCAATCGGCAGCACGGTCATCCGGATGTGGGGTTTATGTATGAATCGGATATAATTTCTTGATATAATGCGATTTTTACGGAGAACATTTTCGGCGTTTACCGGGTTGCCCGGCCGGGTGAGCGCCCGGGGCGGCCCGTTACGGACACGAGCCATGCCGGAAGGTCCGGCAGGAGCCGGGCCCGGGGCGGCCTGGCCGCGGGCCGGCTCCGGGTCAGGGGGTCAAGCGCCCCGGAGATCCCGGACGGCCTTCGCGCGGTCCGGGCTCCTGAAAAGGTAAGAGCCCGAGACCAGGACGTCGGCCCCGGCGAGCGCGAGTTCCCCGGCGTTTTTGTCCGTGACGCCCCCGTCCACCTCCAGGAGGGCGCGGGAGCCTTTCTCCTTCAGGAGCCTGGAGGCCTGGCGGACCCTTTCGGCGGTCTCGGGAATGTAGGGCTGTCCGGAGAAGCCGGGGTTCACGCCCATGATGACGACCAGTTCCAGCATGCCGCACACCGGTTCCAGGAAGCTCAGCGGCGTGGCGGGGTTCAGGGCCAGGCCGGGCCTGGCGCCCTTCTCCCTTATGGCGGAGAGGGCCTTGTGGAGGTGCGCGGTGGCCTCGGCGTGGACGGAAACGTAGTGCGCCCCCTCCTGCGCGAAGACCGGTCCCCAGAGCAGGGGATCCGCCACCATGAGGTGCGCGTCCAGGGGGACCGGCGCCGCTCCGGCCGCGGCATTCACGATCCAGGGCCCGAAGGTGATGTTGGGCACGAAGTGCCCGTCCATGACGTCCAGGTGGAGCCAGTTGGCCCCGGCCGCCGCGACGGACGCGCATTCTTCTGCCAGGCGCCCTGGGTCGGCGGACAGGACCGATGGGGCTATGATGGTCATACTGCACCTGGGGGGAAGCCGGATGCGGCCCGAAGCCCTTCTGGGCTGGGACGGGCCGTCGCCTGGGCGGCTTCGGAAGCTGGACAGATGATAGCACGCGAGCGCCCCCCGAAGGGAGGGGCGTCCCCGCGGCGGGCGTCCGCCGGGAGCCGCCCGCGAGTCCCGGATCCGGCTGTAGGCTTGATAAACCGCCAGCCAGGGTTTAAGATCGTCCCCATGCTGATACCGCCCGTAAAGCTCCCCTTCTCGGAGGAGGACATCGAGAGGCTCGGGGGGAAGTTCAAGGACGTCCTCAGATCCGGACACATCGCCATGGGACCCAGGTGCGCCGCCTTCGAGACGGAGTTCGCGGCCTGGCTTGGGGTCGACCACGCCGTGGGGACCGGAAGCGGCACCCAGGCCCTGGAGCTCATATGCCGGGCGAGGGATTTCGCGGGGGCGTCCGTCTGCGTCCCCGCCGCCACCTTCATGGCCACGGCCTTCGCGCCCCTCGCCGCGGGGGCCAGGATAGTGCTGGTCGACTGCGACCCCGATACCCTGCAGATGGATCCGGCCGATCTGGAGCGCAAGATCCGCCCCGACACCAGGGCCGTCGTCCTGGTCCACCTGGGGGGCTTCGTGTCCAGGGACTGGGAAAGGATAAGGAGCCTTGCCGCTGACGCTGGCGCGATGCTCCTGGAGGACGCCGCCCATGCCCACGGGGCCGAGGCCGGCGGCGTCATGGCCGGGACGATGGGGGACGCCGCGGCGTTCTCCTTTTTCGCGACCAAGGTCCTTCCCACCGGCGAGGGCGGCATGGCCGTCACCGGGGACGAGGAGCTGGCCGGCAGAATGCTGAGCATCCGCCAGCATGGCCAGTCAAGGCCCGGCTCGAACGTCCACGAGAGCTTCGGGCTGAACTTCCGCCCCTCCGAGATGCATGCCCTGCTCGGCCTGGACGTTCTCGAGCGCTCGTCCCGGATCCTGGAGTCGAGGCGCAGGGCGGCCGCCGTCTACGACCGCCTGCTGGAGGGCTCTCCCTTCACGGCGGTGAAGCCCCCTCCGGATCAGAGCCCGTCCTACTACAAGTACATCGTCTTCCTGCCGGACGGCGTTCCCCGCAAGGAGTTCAAGGACAGGCTCATGAGCCTTCACCGCTACGGCCTGGCGGGGGAGGTCTATTCCCTGCCGCTGTCCCGCCAGCCTTTCTGGGCGGGGAACCCCGAGTTTCTCGCGCACCCTCTGGAGGATCTCCCCGGCGCCGACCGGGGCTGCTCGCGCCACGTCTGCCTGCCCATCTGGCCGGGGCTGGATCCGGAAGACCAGGCGAAGCTGGTGGACGCGATGTCTGATGTTGCGGGGAAGCTCAAGTCCGCCAGCCGCTGAGCTTCCGCCGGCCGCTTTTCCCGGGCTGCGGCAGGCCGCCGCCCTCGGACATGCCGGCCCGCCGCGCCCGCTTTCCGGGTCCGGAACTTTCACCGGTTTACTCGGCCGGAAGACCTTTCCCGACTTTGCCGCCCCGTTTCCCGTGCCCCGCCCGCCGGGCCTTTCGGGCCGTGCCCCCCCGCCTTCCCGTGACCGCGCCGTACCCGGTCCCGCACGGCCCCCCCGGAGCCGAGTCCCGTCGGGAGCGCGTCCGGCTCGGAGACGGATGCGGCTCCGCGCCGGACCGGCGCGGTGAAGTCGTCTTGAACGCCCCGGAGGCCGCCTCTCCGGGAACGCCTGCGCGGCGGCCAGGTCCCGCCGCGCCCGAACCGGCGTCCCGGACTGTTCCGCGGACGCCCGTCCCCGGCACGGTCGGGGGCAGAAAGTGGGAGAACAGCATGACAAACGTCGTAACCATCCTGGGTAGCCCCCGCCCGAAGTCCGACTCATCCAGGCTCGCGGACGCCGCGGCCTCGATCCTGTCCGGCGGGGCGGGCGCTTCCGCGAGGCACGTCATCAACAGCTTCAGGAACGTGAGGGGCTGCCAGGCCTGCCAGAGCTGCAAGGGCAAGACGGACTCCTGCGTCGTGAAGGACGACATGGCCCCCGTGCTCACCACCTGCGCCGCGGCGGACGTAATAGTCCTGGCGTCGCCCATCTACATAGGCGAGATCACGGCCCAGCTCAAGCTCTTCGTCGACAGGACCTACTCCTGGTTCATGCCCGACTTCCACTCGAACCCCGCACCGGGCAGGCTCAAGGGCAAGAAGGCCCTCCTCGTCTTCACCCAGGGCAACCCTGACGGGTCCACCTACGAGCGGATCTTCGAGGCGTACAAGGCCTACTTCACGCGCCAGGGCTTCAGCACGGAGTACAGGTGCGTGGTCGTCCCGTACGGCCCCGACCACGACAGGGCCGTCGAGGCCGCCGAGGCCGAGATAAGGAAGCTGGCCGCCTCCCTTCTGTGAATCCCCGCCCCCCGCGCGCGGGGACCGGACGGAAGGGCCCGGATCCGGGCACTTCCGTCCGTCCCCGGCCTCCCCCAGTTCCTCACGGCAGGGAGGAGGCCGTGCCGGAGGGCGGTCTGATTTTGAGCCGGCCGCCCGCGCGTCTCCCGGCGGCACGTCCCGGGGGCAGTTCGGGAGCGCGGGCCGTCCGGTCGCGGCCGGGGGGCCCGGCGGCTCCGGACCTCTCCCTTATAATAAGGAAGATGACGCGGGGCGGGATGGCGCGGGGCGGACGGGAAAGGCGGGCGGTGCCGAAGATGCGGAAGGCCGTTTCGCGGGACCCCGGGGGCTCCCCCCCACGGCCCCGCCCGGCCCGGGCGCGCGTCCGGGCGGGAGCGAGAAGGGGGGCGCCGGGACACGGGCAAGGCTCCGGGCCTTGCAAAATGGGGAGGAGAGGTTTAGTTTAGCGTATTCCGCGAGGGGGAGGACGGGGGGGCTCACCCCCCGCCGGCCCCAGCGTCGAGGTGAGGCACTTATGGATTTCAGGGGGGAGCTGGCGGCGGCCGAGGCGGATCTCGAGGCATGCTCGGGGTTTCTGGACGGCATCCACAAGACGAAGGCTAGCGCCAGGTCCATGAGAAGCGAGGAGAAGGCCGCGTCGAAGCTCCGGTCGGCGGACGTCCGGCTGGGCTCGGCCCTGACCCTCAGCGGGGAGGGCGACTGCGAGCTCCTGGGGACGATGCTGGCCTGGGAGGTCAAGCTCGCTTCCGGCCTGGGCGAGCTGGAACTGGTCCGCCGCGCCGCGGAGAGGATCATGTGCCTGCCCAGCACCGGCAAGGGGGCCTTGAGGAAGCTTGAGGCGGGGGCGGTGCTCATCTCCGACTGCTCGCTGTGCTGCGACTTCGACTCAGCGCTCGCGGTGCTGACGGATCTGAAAAAGCATGCCTGCGGCAGGACGAACGCCGGGCTGTGGCTCGCGAGCGCCTCAAGGCTCGCCGGGTCGCTCGCGGAGGCGGGACGGACCGGGGACGCCCTGGAAGTGTCCTCCGCCATGCGCTCCTTCCGGCGCTGGGAGGCGAGCAGGCTTGCGAGGGCGCAGGCCGCCGCCAAGATCGTGGCCGGACTGAAGCTCCGAGGCGATCTGGAGGGGGCGTTCGCGGTCTTCAGGGAGATGGCCTCGTACGCCACTGGCCCCGAGCCCTTCAGGCTGTACATGAGGGCGGGGCTCTCGCTGCTCCCGGCGCTGTCCCGGAGTCCCGAGCAGGAGGGGCGCTGCTCGTTTCTGGCCAGGGCCCTCCTGGACCCTTCCGAGAGCCCGGAGGAGTCGGTTCTCCGGGGCGAGGCGGCTCTCTCCTACGTTGAGGACTGCACGCGGGAGGGGCTTCTGGACGAGGCGATGGTGGTCCTGGAGGCTTTCGGGGACTTTTCCGGTTCCGAGCTGGTGGCGGTCCACCGCTCCAAGGCCGTGGCCGCCGTCGCCGAGGGCTACATGGACGCGATGCGCCTGGACGAGGCGCAGGCCCTTCTGGAAGGCCAGGCCAGCCGGGGCCGGGCGTCAGCCGGACCCGGGGACGGGCCACCCGTCCAGGGACCCGCCGAGTGCGGGAGCCGGAACCGCAGTGCCGAGGCCGGGGAAACGCGCCTGGCGTACGCGGCGCTGTTCCCGGCGATCCTGAGGCTCGTCTCCGAGCTCGACGACTGCATGTGCGAGGAGGACGCCCGGTCGTTCTGCCGGGCGGTGGCCGGGGCGGCCCCGGACGAGCGCGATGCCCTGGCCTTCGCGGAGGCCGCCCTGGAAGCGGTGGAGGACCGCTGCAGGAGCGGGCAGGCCCTGGAGGCCCTGGGGCTCTACCGCGCCCTTGCGCCGAAGGACGGGCCCGAACCCCTCATGTTCGTCACCTGCCGGATGGGGGCGGCCGTCGTGCGCTCCCTCTCCGGCATGGGGTTCGTCGCGGAGGCCGAGGAGCTCCTGGCGGCGCTCCCCGGTCCCCGCAGGCCGGGCGACCGGATCTACTACGAGCGGCTGCAGGCGGAGACGGACACCTTCACCGCCCTCCTGACGGTCGGGCTCTACGGGAGGGCGGCGAAGCTCTTCAAGAGGCGCTCGGACTTCCGCGGCCCGAAGAAGGCCGCGCAGAGGTGGCTCAAGGCCGCCGGGAAGCTGGTCGAGAGCTTTGCGGACGAGGGGTCGGTGACGAAGGCCCGCTCCGTCTTCGAGCACGCCCGCCGGGAGTCCCCCAAGGGCGGGAAGTTCACCCTGAATCTGTTCGCGATGGCGCAGGACATAATTACCGGCTACTGCGAGAAGGGGGAGCTCAAATCCGCCCGCGAGCTCTTCGACTCCCTGCCCGGAGCGGGAGGCTCCTCGCGCCTTGAGGAGGAGAAGGCCGAGATCTCCTTCTTCCTGACCCTGAACTACTGCCGCAAGGGCGAGATAACGGACGCGCTCGGCTTCTTCGCGAGCCTCCCCGAGGCGAGCCCCACCGGCAAGCTCCCGTTCCTGAAGGCCCGCACGGCGGCGTGGCTGATTGCGGAACTCTCGGGCCGCGGGTTCGCCGAGGAGGCGGCCAGCGTCTACGAGTCGCTGGCGGGGCTCGGGTCCGCCGACGGCCTGGAGCTCGTCCGCGCGAAGTCGGCCATAAGGCTCGTGACCGCCTTCACCCAGAGCGAGCATACGGGACGTGCCCTGGAGCTCCTGAAGACCGTCCCGTCCTTTTGCGACCCCAAGCGCGTGGGCCGCCAGCTGGGCGCGGCCGTGAGGGCGCTCTCGCTCGTGATGGCCAAAAAGAGCGAGGTGGACAAGGCCAACGAACTGAGGTCCTTCACGATGAAGTTTCTCTAGCAGGCTGTTGCACATGTGGCTGTCTTGAGCTCAAAGAGCTACGCGGTATGCAATATTGATTCAAACTCCCGTTAGTTATGTTTTATATGGTATATCATGCCTGTCTTGGTTCTCTGGAAATGACTTTTGCAATAGTCTGCTAGAACTTAGAACTTAGAACTTAGAGCGTGGAGCGTAGAACCCGTAGACCGGGCCGGACGGATCGGGACCGGGAGCCTCCGGGCGAACTGAGGGGCACATGCTCGATCCTGGCGGATGAAGTCCGCCGAGTCCGGCGGCCGGGGGAGCGGAATCCTGCACGGGACCGTGTCCTTAAGCGACTTGGGGGATTTGGGGATTGGAGTCCGGGGCTGTCACCGAGCGCGGGCGCCTGCTTCCCGGGACGGGAGGGTCTTGCGTTCGGTCCGGAACGGGTGCCAGGTACAGGGTTGCGAGTTGAATATTTGTCTTGACTTTTCTCAAGGTCGCCTTTAAAGTTTGCCCGAAGATTCGCAACAGGCATCAAGCCGCTCCGCCCGCCGGGGGAGGTAGTTTTCCCCTGGCCGGCCCGAGGGCCGGACGCCCCGGACGGTTGGCATTCTGCTGGCCGGCGGACGGGTCTTCGCGGCGCATATTTTATCAGCGGGTGGTGACAAGTTGCCAATGTCGGCGTCAGGGAACCTGGATATTCGTGGCGCTTTCCCGTCCTTCCGGACGGACGGGCGGAGCGGTTTCTTCCGGGGTGGCCCTCTGACTAGTTGGCACGATTATTGCTTCTCTCTCTTCACAGTGACGCCCATTTTCGCCTGATTCCGGACAACGTTCTTTCTTTTCCCCGCCCCTCTTGCCGGAACCTGTCCGGTGGTCCTGATGCGGGAAGCCTTTTAGCCGCGATCGGGGCATCCGGTCCGGCCTTGACAGCAGAAACCTATGATCCGTCTGCCTGAACCGTTTGAGGTTCAGTGCCAGGCGGTTTTTTTTTGCCTCGGAGCGGGTTTCGAGCCGATCGCGGGATGACGTTTGGGATGTCGTGCCGAGGGGGGTGTTGAGTGTCAACCGCATTCAGGCTTGCATGTCAGGGAAAGCCGGTAGGTTCGGAGATTTCGCCATGATTACGGGCTTGTCTCTCAAGACTCCGTTCATCTCCAACACTTCAAGACGATGTCCGATTTGCAGGCGGGCTGTAACAAGGAGAAACTGATGAATTTTATGGGCAAGGCAACCATTACGTTGGCCGCGGTCGCAAGCATGGTTATGTTCTGGGTCGGCACGGGCAACGGGGCTGACCAGGAGTACAACTCAGGCGGTACGGAAAATATAAGCTCCCCGCTCAACATGAGCTATCCAGACAGGGTGATAATATCCAACGGGACCGTAGTCAACCTCAACGCCACCATGAACCTGTGGAGCGCTCCGCCGAGCTCCCGTTCCTCGTTGTATGTATTCGAGGGCTCGACCCTTAACGTTGGGGCGAGCCAATCCATCAATACATACGGGGAAGTGGAGCTGGAAGGAGGCCCGAACGGGCGGGATACCACTATAGTATTCGGAAACAACAGCTCAGTTACCGTCAACGGGGGAGGCAGCCAGGAATCAGGGTATTTCGGTCTCGGCACGGATTACCAGTTCGATTGGATGCCGGGTTACGACAACAGGGGCAAGGCCAGGGCGATCGTAAACGGCACGGGCGTTGTGATTAACGCCAACGAGGCCTTCGAACTGGCAAGGGACGGGGAATTGATAATTTCAGACGGCAAGGATTTGACCGTAACCGCCAATACTCCTCTTTGGGGCAACAGCAATGTCTCTGGAATGTTCATCATGGGAGAGTTCGAGAACCTCGGCGTATGGTCGCGCTGGGACGGGTATCTGCCTTGGACGGTCGGCGGAAGCATGATGTCCAGAGTTATGTTTACGGAACCGCTGGACGGCGGGA
>JAISEQ010000509.1 GCA_031264045.1 Deltaproteobacteria bacterium | reverse complement strand
ACGTGGGCGGCCGATTCCGCCCAGGGCTCAACTGCTTCGAGGTCCGAAACGTGGGCGGCCGTTTCCGCGAAGGCACCGGAATTTTCGGTAGCCCCGTCTCCTGCGGCTTCGGGGACGGGTTCCGCCCCGGGCTCCGCTGCTTCTGGGGAAGCGGCAAAGGCGGCAGGTTCCGCCGGGATGACCGGTTCCGCCCCGGGCTCCGCTACTTCTGGGGAAGCGGCAAAGGCGGCAGGTTCCGCCGGGATGACCGGTTCCGCCCTGGGCTCCGCTGATTCGGGATCCGAAACGTGGGCGGTCGTTTCCGCGAAGGCAGCGGAATTTCCGGCAGCCCAGTCTCCCGCGGCTTCGGGGACGGGTTCCGCCTGCGGCTCCGCTGTTCCGGGGCCTGAAACATGGACTTCCGGTCCGGCCGGGGACCAGGTTTCGTGAGCGCATTCAGTTTCGGTGGCATCGGGAGGGGACACGGCCAACGGCGCGAAAATGCCGTTGCCCGGATAGTCGCCCGGATCATCTGCGGCGGCCCGGGGCCCGATGGCTTCGGGGGCGGGAAGACGGGCGGCCGGTTCCGCCGGGGCTTCGTCCTCCGGGCCTCCTTCCGCCGGCTGGGCCGCTCCTGGCGGGACGATTTCTGCCGCGCCGCCCTCCGGGGCGGCCAGGCCCGCAGCCTCTGAAGCCTGGTTTCCTGCCGCTTCCGGCTCCGGGGACGCCTCCTGGGCATCCGTGCGGGCCGGCCCCGCTATGCCCAGCAGCTCCTCGATCCGGGCAAGGCCCAGGCGGGCCGCAAGCTCCGGGAAGCTCTCGGCGCGGCGGGCCTCGGAGCCGTGGAGATCCTGGACCTTCAGGATGAAGTCCGCCAGATCGCCAGGGTACTCGGCGGGGAAGAGCCGCCAGGCAAGGGGCGTGACGGGCGGCCTGAAGGGCCGGTGCCTGCCTCCGACCCATACGGAAATCCCGCCTCCCGGACCTTCGGGTAGGGCCGCCAGGTCCGAGCGCTCTATGACCCTCCGGCAGTCGCGGGCGCATCCCGCCAGCCCAGTCCTGAAGCCTTCCCTGCCCTCCCTCGCCACGACCGCGAAGATGCCCCGGAAGGTGTCCAGGCCGTCCTGCTCGCGGCCCAGGCAGGGTCCCCAGAAGGGGCAGAGGGAAACCGGGGAGCATGCCCCGGGCCTCGCACCGCGGCCCGCGCGGGCATGTTCCTGGCCGGACCTGAGCCCCGGCACGAAGGCCAGGTTTCCGCGGGGCTGGAGTTCGACCAGGCCCGCCCCGCGCTTCAGCGCGCACTCGGCAGCCGCCCTCAGCGCCTCGCCCGACACCCATCCCTCCCCGTCGAAGGGGAAGGTCGCGCCCGAGAGCACTGCGGCCTCGGGGAAGCGGGGCCCCAGCATGCTCACGAGCTCCCCCGAAGCGCCCTTCCGGAAGGGGTTGACGTCCGAGCGCGAGGCCGCTTCCAGTTGCCTGAGCATGTCCGCGGCCACGGGGTTTTCCGGGCGGCCTCTGTCGGGCGGGAAGGGCATCGTCGACCTCGGGTGGAGTCCCGCGCGGGGGGGCGGGGGGAGGCGGGACGGAGGCGGAAGGCCCCGGTGGGCCGGAAGGGCGGGGTCGGGAGGGTTCCCCCGAGGCTGGAGGCCGGGGGAATGAAGTTCCGGGACGCGGTGGGAGGGGCCCGCGGGGCTGCGGCCCCGACCGGCTCGGGGGGCCGCCGGCCGCCCGCTGGGCGCAGGGAGGCGGGCGGGGCGGAAGGCCGCTGTGCGATTTTGCCTGATTTGCTCCGTTTAGTAAAGGGCTCGTCGGGCGGAGCGCCGGCGTGCGGCGGGCGCCTCCAGGCATGCGCCCCGGGGCCGGCCCGCGAGCGCCAGGCAAGGCCGGGGGACGCCGGACGCGGGAGGGGGGCGGGTCGGGCCGGCACTATCGCTCGGGGCTCCGATCCACTATAATCCGTTGGGCCCCGGAGGTCCCCGTGCCCCGGCGCGGGGCCTTTCCAGTCCCGGGGGCCAGGGAGGCCAGCCGACAATGCAGATCGGGAAGACCGGCGTCTACGTGTACTACCCTCCCCCGACCGGGGACGTGTGCTCCAACACAGTGGTCATAGACGGCAGGGAGAAGGTCATTATCGACCCGGGGCTCCGGCACCTGTGGCCGTACCTGGAAAAGGCGATTGAGGCCGAGACCCGCATAGCCCCCGCGGACTTCTACATGGCCCTCCACACGCACTCCCACCCTGACCACATGGACGCCGGGGCGCTCCTGGAGGACAGCTACGGCGTCATCCAGGCCATGAGCGCCGAGGAGAAGTCCTTCCTGGAGGGGGAGGGCAGATCCATATTCCAGTGGATGGGGCTGGACTACCCCTCCGGAACGGTGGGGAGGCTTCTGAAGGAGGGCCCCCTGGAGCTCGGGGACAAGATCCTTCAGATCTACCTGACCCCCGGCCACACCCCGGGGAGCGTGTGCATCCACTGGCCGGAGGAGGGCATACTGATCACCGGTGATCTCATATTCGCGAGGAGCTTCGGCAGGGTGGATCTGGCGGGCGGGGACGCGAAGGCCCTCATCGCGAGCATAGAGCGCATGGCGTCCCTGGACCACGTGGAGACCGTTATCCCGGGCCACGGGCCCTCCATCGTGGGCAGGAGCCAGGTGGAGAAGAACTTCAGGGCCATCTTCGAGCTTTTCAGGTCGAGCTTCTTCTAGCGCCCGGAAGGTGCCGGAAGCCCGGCGTCACGCCGGGGAGCCCGGGATCGTCCCCCGGTCCGCCGGACGCGGGGCGGCATTGTCCGGCGTCCGGATACGGCTTCTTCCGGCAGCCGGTCGTTTCCTGACCTCGCGCGCCGGGCCGATCTCCGGCGTTCGGGCGGGTCTCCGGCCCGCGCCGGGAAAGGTGGCGAGGTGGGGAACCGGTTCAGGACTTTCATGCTGTTCGCGCTTCTGGCCGCCTTCGTGATGCTGATGGGCCAGCTCGCGGGCGGCCGGACCGGCATGCTGGCGGCCCTGGCCGTGGCGATCCTCATGAACGCCGGGATCTACTGGTTTTCGGCGAGACTGGTGCTGTCCCAGACCGGGGCCAGGGTGGTTGGTCCCCGGGAAGCCCCGGAGCTCCACCGGATGGTGGAGCACCTGGCCCGGAACGCCGGCCTTCCCACGCCGCGGATTGCGGTGGTGGAAGACCCCTCCCCCAACGCCTTCGCGACGGGCAGGAACCCCTCCCACGCGGTGGTGGCCGTCACCCGTGGGCTCCTGGACATGATGGACCGCGAGGAGCTGGCCGGCGTCCTCTCCCACGAGCTCGCCCACGTGAAGCACAGGGACATCCTCCTGGGCAGCGCGGTCGCGGCGATGGTCTCCGCCATGATGCTGTTTCTGCCCGTGGGACGGTACGTCGCGGCCCCGGGACATGGGCGCCGCCGCGCCTCAAGCGTCCTGCTCGGCCTGCTGCTGTCGCTCCTCGGCCCCGCCGCGGGCGCCCTGGTGCAGGCCGCAATATCCCGCTCGCGGGAGTACATGGCCGACGAGGAGGGCGCGGACATAGCCCAGACCCCGGACGGCCTCGCGGACGCCCTGGAGAAGCTGGCCTCGGCGTCCGACCGTCCCGTCGCCGCGGCGTCCCCCGCCACCGCGAGCCTCTTCATCGTGAACCCCATTTCGGGCGCCGGGATGTCCGCGCTGTTCGCCACCC
>JAISEQ010000502.1 GCA_031264045.1 Deltaproteobacteria bacterium | reverse complement strand
CGGGATCCCCGGGGGCGTAGGTCCCGGCATCGGCCGCGAGCGCCACCCGGCCGTCCTCGGGGGCCCGCCACGGGACCCGGTCGCCGGGGACCCAGAATCCCGTCGAGGCCACGGCGCGCCTGCCTTCCGGATCCCGGAGCTCCGCCGCCACATAGTGCTCGCCGGCATCCCTGGGAGTAACCTCGAAACGGACGGGGACGGAAGAGCTTTCCACCGTGCGCTCCGAGACCAGCTCGTCGAACGCGTCGGACGTCCGGGCGAAGCGGCCGCCCAGCATGAGCCGCCCCGCGGCGGACCAGACGCGCCTCATGAGCCTTATCCTCACGCTCCTCCCCGGAACCGCCCTGCCGTCCGGCCCGGCGACGGCCAGGGCCACTCCGAAGGGCTTCCCCTCGAACGCCATCCAGCCGTCGGTCTTAAGTCCAGCCGCGAGGGACGCCGGACGGGCCGTGAAGCTCTCCGACCGGGAGACCTCGCGGCCGTCCAGATCGGACGCGGTGACGACGAGCTCGCACCTGAGGGGGACCGGAGCCCCGCCGGAGGGTATCGCGGCCGCGAAGACCGCGGTGCCGTCCGGACCCGCCGCGGCCTCCCCGTCCGCCGCCGTGCCGGGCGGGGAGGGATCGTAGTCCCAGCCTCCCCCCTCCGTCATGAGGGCCTCCCTGGCCGTGAAGCTCCATTCCGGCCCGTAGCCGGGAGGCCGGTGCCCCCAGTCCGGCGAATGCCGGAGCTCGAAGCGGAAGGCGCCCCCGAGCGGAGCCCCGTGGTAGTACTCCCCCTTCGCCCGAAAGATCACCCCGTCGCCGAAAAGGGCGTCCGCGACGGCCCCCAGGGTCAGGCCGAAGGCCGGGGCCCTGTGCCAGGCGACCCTGAAGGTTCCCGAGGCGCGGCGCGGCCCGCGCGCGTATTCCCCCGGCCCGGCGCCGGACCGGGCAGGACCTGAGACTGCGGGAGCCGGACCCGGACCGGAACCGGAACGGCCCGAACCGGAAGCGGGGACGGCGGGGCCCTGAGCGTCGCCGGAGCCCTCCGACTCCCACCCGCCGGGAGGGCCGAGATCGATTTCCACCCTGAAGTTTCCGGCAGGGGCGTCCTCGGGCACGGGCCACTCCAGCGCCACCGTGCCGTAGTCGCTCATCTCCGCGAAGCCCTCATACGCCGCGGCCCCCGCCGGATCGGTTACGGTGAGCTTCACCCTCCCCGGCCCGGGGGTGGCGAGGCCGTCCGCGCCGACGCGGCGGACCACGGCCTTCATGCCGGCCGTCTCGCCGGGACGGTATACGGGCTGGGAGGTCACCAGGAAGGCCTCGAGGGAGTCGTCCGCGAAGGGCTCCCTGTATCCGGCCGCCCCCATGTTCCTCGGATCGAGATCCCTGCTCCAGCCGAGGCTCCAGAAGACGCGCTCGCCGCCCTTCGAGGCGGACACGTGAACGGCCGGCGGCGACTTGCCGCATTCCGGAGAAAGCTCCCGGCCCAGGGCCTCCGCCCCGGGGAGCGCCGCCGTGCCGCCGGCGCCGGTCACGCCCGACCACAGGCTCCGGCCCATGCAGTCCAGGACGGTGACCCCGGCCCCCTCCACCCCGGAGCCGTCCGACATGCGCGTCACCCAGGCGAGCGAGCCGGCGGCGCCAATCTTTGCGGTAACCGCAAGGTCCGTCACCTGGAAGAGGGCGTAGCTGTGCCTCCCGCCCGCTCCCGCGAAGATCAGCCCGTCCTTCTCCCGGCCCTCCAGAAGCGCCCCCAGATCGAGGCCGGCGGCCGAAACGTACCTGGTGCTGTCCCTCTCGGGCACCAGCGTCATGGAATAGTTGCCCGGTCCCGGCCGGCTCGCCGCGTCCAGCCACTCCGCCGCCGCGTCCGGCTTCCACCCTATCGGCCCGTTCCATATCGCGTACGGCCACATCTCCAGGAACCGGGCGGCCTCGGCGTCCGCCATCACCTTCCCGAAGGCCGGGATGGCGTTCATGTTCCGCACTCTCACCGGCACGACCGGCGGGAAGGAGGACTCCATGATCCCCCCGCGCGTGCCGAGCATGGCCTGCGGGTCGAAAGGGCCGGTACGGAAACGCACGACCCTGTCGGAGTCGAGCTTCTGGCCGTAGACGTCCGGCATGCCTTTCCGGAAGGTGAGGACATAGTCGGTGTTCGGGGCGTAGCGCCATACCGAAAGCTTCGTGCGGACGTCCGAGCCGCCGGCGCATTCCGCCTCCGGCGACGGGGAAACGCCGGAAGGGGAATCGGAAGCGGCGGCTTCGTCTCCGGAAGGGACTCCGGCATCCTGCCGCTCCGGCGGATCGGCTTCCGGGAAAGCGGACGGAACGGCTTCCGGGAAAGCGGACGGAACGGCTTCCGGGAAAGCGGACGGATCGGCTTCCGGGAAAGCGGACGGATCGGCTTCCGGGAAAGCGGACGGATCGGCTTCCGGGAAAGCGGAGGGATCGGCATCCGGGAAAGCGGACGGATCGGATTCCGGGACAGGGGACGGATCGGCATCCGGGAAAACGGACGGATCGGCATCCGGGAAAGCGGACGGATCGGCATCCGGGGAAGAAGGCGGATCGGCATCGGACGGGGAAGGCGAACCGGACGGCGCCGGATCGGAACCGGCACAGGGCGATGCCGCCCCTTTCCCGCATCCGCCTCCCGAACGCGCCCTGTTCAGTTTGGTGAACTCCGGGTGCGGCGGATCTATCGTTATGAACGGCGCCGCCTCTCCCATCTCGATCGGAGTGTCGAAGCGCACCAGAAGATGCCCGTACTCCGGGCGCCCCATCACCTGCTCCGGCCCTCGCTCCCCGCCGTCTCCGGCGCCGCCGAGGCCGTCGTCGGGCTTCCCGAAGCCCGTCGCCAGGATACCGGGCCTGCCGTAGGTCCTGCCGGAAGCCGCTAGGAAGTCCTCCGAAAGCTCGGAAAGGCCGGAGGCCAGTGGAGCGCCCTTCCCGACCGTCAGGCTCCAGGCCGCGTCGCGGGGCAGCCCCTCTTCCGCCGTGGCCGTGAACGTCCTCTCCCCCCCGAATATCCCGCCGTCCCCGTAGCCGGCCGAAGTCCACACCGCCCCCGCGGAGCCCTTCCCGTCGGAGCTTTCCCAGAAGAACCGGCTCTTGCCGTTGAACTCAAGGGCATCCACAGGCTGGTTGAAGGTGATCTCGACCTGCGGCCTCAGGGGGTCGCCTCCGGCGCCCCGGCCCGCCGTGCGGCGCCTTTCCACCGCAAGGGCCGGCAGGGTGAACTCCGTCTCCGTCGGCCCCCCCGCGACAGCGGCTCCCGACAGGGATCTGACCTCCGGAGAGAGCCTCACCGTCACCTCAAGGGATCCAGTCACCGGCCTGTCGGGCACGAATCCCAGAACGTACTCGTTTATCCAGACGACTTTCCCGGGAATCGGAGGTTCCACGGCGATGAGGGACTGGTCCGCCTTGTCGAGCTCCCCTATCACGGCCATTGGCCTGCTGAACATGACGGCGGCCTGCGTGAAGACGTCGATCTCGCCGCTGGGCAGGAATTGCAGAACCTCCAGGGGCTCCTCAGTCTCGGGCGGGGCGGGAGCGCTCCCCGGCGGGGAGCCTGGGGAATCCGCTCCGGAGGGCAGGGGACCGCGGGCCGCCTTGGACGAGTCGGCGCCGGCCGCGTCGCCGCCATCGCCGGAAGGGCCCGAAGGTCCGGAGCCGCATCCCGTCAATACTGAAATGATTATGGCCGCCCCGAGAAGCGATGCCGGAACGGCACCTCCCGCCCTGAAGGCCAGGGTGAAATGATTCCTGAAAAGTTTTGCGATCGTCATGATCCACCTGGAAAGACCGGAGACGGCACGGAAGAGGTGCCGTACAGAAGCTGAAAAATCGGGCCGAAGCTTGCCGGAACCGCTTCATGCCGAAGCAGGCACCGATTTCGAAACGAAAGGCAACGGCTGACTCCGCATCGGAAACCTATGCAGAGCCGTTCACTCCTTAGACACCCCGTTATGAAATCAAATTCTTGAAATACAGTCAAGTCAAATTTGATGCCTGCTGAACATGCCGCTCCTATCAAACACCGTCAAAGACAACAGTTTTACTGCTGATATTAGTCATTTACCATATATTTCAAATATTTAATACTCGCCAATAACCTGCAACGTGAATATCAGAACAAATACGTTCTGCAAAGTTTCATTCCTTTCAAGTAAAAAGATCTTAATATTTTTCAGGCGAGGATTTACCCCCAACGATGTGAGGAAGGAATGAGGAATGAAGCTGGATAAAAAAACTGATCCGGCGAATGTCGGAAGACGGTGCAAGCGAACTGACATCGGTTTGGAGGATAGGTGCCTGAGGGTTACAGTTTGACGTTCATGATCTTGAGATAAAATGGCAAAACAGTAGCAATGCTACAGGAAAAATAGTAGCAATGCTACAAATTTAATAATGTCTAGATCATAAATCAGACTTGATTATAATAAAAGTTTCCAAAGTCGCTGGACTATAGAAAGCAACTGAAGCCAATTAATTCGCTACCCCTAATGGTCGCCGCTCGTGTTCAGCATGGGAATTTAGCAATTTTAAACCATAAATGTCGTTGTTCTGGGCGTTTCGCTATCTAGATTATGTTTCCATTCACCAGGGGGTAGGCAAAGGTAGCCAGGGAAGGATTATTACTCTGATGATGCTTACCCACCCTCTTCTCGAGTCCCCTCTTCTCGAGTCCCCCTCCTTACTCAACTCCTCCTACTCAAGCCCCCCCCTTCTCAAGCCCAACCCTCTATTTCTCTTCTCCCCCTACACGGATACTAGATTCTTTACAAATCGCCATATAAAAATACTTGACAGATAGTCCATTTGTATATATAGTGGACCATCTAATGGAGGTTTTTTTTTGACCGTTCCAGAAAGCATACGCAGGGTCAAAAGGCCAGTGAATACCATAGTCGAGGACTACGGTAGAGACGGACCGTTTCGGTATGCCGTCCGTGAGAGAGCCGGCACAAAGTATGTCCCAGGCGGAAACCCGCAACCGAACAACGGGCACGTCATCGGACATATCATTGGTTTCGAGTTCGTACCGAAAGTCGAAAAGACTGCCGCCAGCGACCCCGAGATGCTCTCCTATGGTTCCGCTGCGCTTGTCAGATCGGTGACGCGGGACATTCTTTCAGACCTTCTCGCCATCTACCCCGCAAATGACGCCTTCAAGATCATGTCGATCGCAACGTTGCGGGTCATAAGGCCATCAATTTCAGCTTGGCAGATGTCCACTCACTACAATCGCACATTCGTTTGCGTAGACTATCCGGGAACTGCCCTGTCACCGAACACTATAGGCACATTTCTCCAGCGACTGGGCCAGGACGGAGGCAAGCGGAAGCAATTCTTCGAAAAGCGGATAGAGATGGTAGCGGAAGATCATCACATCGCAATAGATGGAACACTAAAACACAACACCAGCATAGTGAACGACCTTTCCGCATTCTCCTACAAAGCGAGGTCGAAGGGATGTCAAGATATTACCGTACAGTATGCTTATGACATTGAACTCATGGAGCCGATCTGCGCACAGATCTTTCCTGGCAACAGCATTGACGCAAGCTCTTGCCCAACGTTCATCCGGGACAACAATATCAGAAAAGGGATCATCGTAGCAGACAAGGGTTTCCCGCCGATCAAGATCGAAGGCTTGCTGAAGGAAAGGCCCGATTTACACTTCTTGACGCCAATCAAACTCAACGACAAGCGTATCGCCAAAAACTCGATGCTCGCATTCGATGAAATCCTCGAAGGGATAATCGACAGGCAAATCGTCTTCAAGAAATGCCCCATCGGAGGAGGCAGGTTCCTATACTCCTTCAAGGATAACAAGAGAGCAGCCTCGGAAGAGGCGGGATTTCTGGCGAACACGGAGAAGAAACACAACTTTGATCAGGCTAAGTATGCGGGAAAAAAAGAGACCTTCGGCGTAATTGTATTCGAATGCGACCAAGACTTGCCCGGGAAGACGGTTTACCAATGCTACGATGACAGATGGATGCTAGAGCTTGTATTCGCAAGATACAAAAACGATGAGTGTCTCGACAAGACCAATGTTCGGGGGGATTTTTCGGTGATCGGATCGGAATTCATAAATTTCATCTCCACCGTTGCGACATGCCGCATCCTTAGAAAAGCCAGGTCGTCAGACCTGCTGGCCGGTATGTCGTACGGAGAACTGATGGATGACCTGTCATCGGCATGGCGGGTGAAAGATGCCCCAGAGCCTCCTTCAAGCAATGACGCATACTGGGGCCACACCCTGCTCTGTGTCTTCGATGAACTCGAAGCATTGGGACTTTCCGTGCCAGCTACAAAGTCTATCCCAAAGAAAAGGGGCCGACCCAAGAAAGATTCGGAAGAGCAGAATCCAAAGAGGCCAAGAGGACGACCCAAGAAAAACCCTGACAAAAAATCTCTATAGTCCAGCGGATTTGGAAACTTTTTTATAAACTTTAATTATTGCGCATTCCCAAATACAATATACATTAAGATATGAATTTAAATATCAAAATATATCATACCGATAATCGCTAAATCGTTTAGGTCAACTGCAATCCTCCCCTCAACCTCCCATCTTACATCAATATTCGAAATATCTGTACCACTCTCAACATATGACAATATACCTTTAAACTGCTCACCGTTGAAACTGCATCTTTCACCATCACCGTCAGATATTCATGTCTATTGGTTTCCAATGCCTGATGTAAAACATTAATATGTGAAATATTGTTATGACTGATGCCTCGACTGGCTATCTAGGCTGATGGTTCCATTTGTTTGTCTTCGTTTGTTTGGCAGGTCTTATCATGTCGAGTGTCTGACACAGCAAGTTTGTTTGCTTTTTAATAATTATAATGATTTTTTCATATATGTCAACGGATGGGTAGCGGATGGTATGTTCAGACGCGATGCCCGGAGCGTGTTTGCTAACAGATTCAGAGATTTCTTCAGCCAAAGCCTTGAACCTGTGGACATCAAGGCCCAGATCCTTGGCCAGCGTCCTGAAACAAGTTGCACTCACTTGCTTAGGATCGAAATTATTACCGTACCGCATTGCCATTTCCGTATCCACTCCCAGCTCGGCATACGGCAACGTGGATATTATATCGTAAAAAGGCGCCAGGCGGAATCCTTTGCCGTATTCGCCTGATTCCGGTGCCCATTCGTAAAGAATCGAGAAGTTCTTGCAGTGGGCGTCCCCGTTCCCGATGATTAAATTAAAAACGGCAGATTTAGCGAAATTCTCGCTATCCCCGACGGCGTCAGAGCATCGTCGGGATACACCCGAACATGCCGCGAAACCGGGGCCTTGACGCTGCTCGTACTTCTGCCCGCTGTAAAGGCCCAGGGCCTGACAGAAATCCTCCTGGTGCAGGCGGTGGACCGATCCGTCATGAACATACCTGTCGAACCTTTCGATAACAAGCACATCGGTTCCTCCGATGTCCATAAGTTCAGCTTTCGGAGTCGGCAAACCGACAGCCCTTGCAAGATCCATGCAGTAAAATTCGTTGTATTGTAAATTAGGGAGTATAGTGGAAGGAGCCTTGATGATATGCGTAGTGGGGGCGAATGAATCATCTGCAGGGACCAAAAGACGTTGACCTTCTAAAGTTACCGGCAGTTTGTTTTGTGCCCCCGCCAACGACACTTTTGAATTTGTCACAGCGATAAGATTTTGCCGCTCCCTAGAAGGGAGTTCGAGCTGTCTACTCACGATGTCGGTGACATCCTTATATTCAACTGAATGTTCTTCGAACGATTCCCCGAAAGGTAGCATACTCAAAGCGCCGGCGCATTCGCGCCCGTAGATAGACAGGAAACTGAAAGCGTCACCTGGAGGAATGTGCTTCATCAGATGAAACACTCCAAAGGCGTCCCCTTCAGGGAGATAATTTTCGAAAAAATTAGAAGAGATTAATGGATCGTGCATTTCCGAGGACAAAGGCAAGGACAAGGAAATGGGAGGACCTTCGGAATCTAACCAGGCGGTGTCATAGGTAAAACCAAGAAGGCCCCTTCCGCCTGGTATTTTTTCAAGGCGACCGAGAGGTGATTTCCCCCAGAATATCGAGAGTTTTTCTTGGTTTTGCGTCACGGTGTCCCTTCCTTCAGCTTCGGCAGAACTCGATGCACTCCCTGGTCTTCTTCGCGACCAGCCCGGAGAGGTACCGCGCCAGGGGCTCCAGATCGCCAACATTGCCTGCTTTCAGAGCCTCGATGTAGGCACCCACCCCTGCCAGCGTGACGACAGGCGGCAGGAGCCCGGCCCTTATGAATTCTACGGAAGCGAGGGCCCTGGCCGTGCGTCCGTTCCCGTCCTGGAACGGATGGATCAGGATGATTTCGCGGTGAAGCCAGGCGGCCGCAACGTCCACAGGCACTCCCGCCCGCAGGTGTTCTTCGTGCATTTTACACAGCTGATTCATCTCATGCGAAACTTGCTCCGGCGGACAACATTCCACGTTTCCGACCCTGTTCGGGACAGACTTGAATACGCCTTTTTCGATTTTTACCCGCACCTGATGTCCGGTGTAGAGCAATCCTATCGCGAATTCCTGATTCGCAACGAAAGACGCATGGACAGCACAGGCCGTGAAAGGCGTCAAGGGACGGAAAAAGCGAATGTCCTTGTAAAGGCTATGGATTACACCGAGCTGATCCTCCAGGACGCCGTAAAGGCTGGAAATTAGCAGGCCTCGCGGCTGGCGGGACAGATCGACAGAATTCAGGCCGTTCTCGATGATCCCCTGCATCACGTCCGCGTCCAGGGTGTACAGTCCCTCCACCTGGCCCGTCTCGCAGGCCCACTCGCGACAGACCCTTTCTCTGAACGTCTCCACCAAATCGGGGTCCAGCGTATCTTTGGTCACTTTCCATTCCCGGACGAGATCCAGGAAAGCCGGATCCGACAACTTCTCGAAGCCATTGGGGAGATCAGATAAAATTCCGTATTTGATAATGGCTTCTGACATATCACCTCCTTTTCAGGTCTATTCTGATTGCGGCATTTTACTCCGGACTGGACTCGGAGCAAAGCCGTCTTCCCCCGCCTGCCGGGAGCGGCCACCCAGGTGCCGCAGGGCCGATGTCCACCACCTGGGCGCAAAACACAATTGGCGTGACGACCGCCATCAGCCGGGGGCTTACGTGCCTTATCCCCCCGAAGGGCCCGTCAGGGCCCGCCCCGGGGGCCGCTTTCCCGGGGAACTTGACTCCGGGGCCGCCTGATGGGAGAATCTAGTTGCAATTATAACACGAAAAGGCATGAAAGAGGCCGTATTGACGGTGGAGGCGATCAAGGATCAGGTAATCGTTCACCCCCCCGCTC
>JAISEQ010000500.1 GCA_031264045.1 Deltaproteobacteria bacterium | reverse complement strand
CCGTGCCGGGGGACTCCGTTTGCCGGGGATCGCCCGCGAAAAGAACCGCAGGACATGCGGGGTTAGCCCGGACGCTGATCTGGCGGGCCTGAGACGGCATACGGGAAGCCCCTGGGCTTAAGCCCGGGGTATGTCACTCCTCCCGGAACGCCTGTCGATGTCGGCCTTCCGGGGGGTTCCCTCCCGGGCGCCTTCGGCCGGGAGTCCGCCTCGCGTCTCCGTCCCGTGCCTTCATCCTCACTCCTCCCGCCCTCTTATCCTCCCTCCCTCGCCCTCTTCAGCCGCCCGCCCGTCTCCGTGTCCCGTGCCTTCATCCTCAATCCTCCCGCCCTCTTATCCTCCTCCCCTCGCCTCTTCATCCTCCCCGTGCCCTCGCCCGTCCATTCTCTTCCATCCCGCCCTCTACAGTCTCCGGCATCCGTTCCCGCGCGTTCATTTTCGGTCTTCAGTTTTTCACTTCCGACTCGTTCCGGTTCAGAATTCCTTGTTTCCCCGCGATTGTCCTCCTTTGCGGACGGTAGCCCCCGCTGTCCAGGCGATGACATGGTTTCCGCTTATGCTATATCCTGTACCGGCCGGCGACAATCCGCATGCTGATGCCGTTCCGGATCGGGGCGGCCCAGCAGGTGGCGCTTCCGCATTCGCCGTGAGAGCGCGTCAGGCACGGTTTTCCGAATCCACGTGACCCGTGCCAGTTTCGGAAGGCTGAACTGCGCAGCACGGCTGATTTTCCTCATATGCGACGGACTGCGGCGGCATGCCGCGTCTGGCGCTGGAAGCGGAC
This sequence comes from Deltaproteobacteria bacterium, assembly GCA_031264045.1. GTDB lineage: Bacteria > Desulfobacterota > Desulfarculia > Adiutricales > Adiutricaceae > JAIRZX01. The sequence continues at coordinate 6,425 of JAISEQ010000500.1, read as the reverse complement.
AATTCACCGGATCCGAACAGCCGGCGCGGCCGAAGGTTGAGGTCAATCGACCGAACCGTTACGTCTAAATGAATTGATTTTTAAAATCTCACGATCTGAGGGACGTTTCGGGCTGGAATCCTTTCAGGCAGTGAAACGTCGGCCATGACGGGAACCGGATGCCGCCGGCGTATTCGGTGCCGGGGCCCGGTCAGCCCGTCTCTCAAAGAAAGCCGCGGCCTATGCCGGATATCGTCGGATCGTGTCGATATCGCCGGGACAGCCTGCCGTTAACGGTCCTGCATCTCGCAGGCTTAAGATTCTCTCGTGATTTCCTATGATTCGCTTCAGGCTCCTTCCGTCTGCCGCAGGGTACGCGAAGGGCGGCATCCGGATCCGCAGGTCCCCGTCCGGACGGCACTTGAGCGTTTTCTCTTCATTCTGATAAGTTTTTCGTGCATGACGGATTTTTCCGGGTTCCGTCAACTGTACGCCTTCCGAGTGTCCGCCATTATTCCGTCCTCCCCTTGTCCGGCCGCCTGCATCCCGGCTGCCCTCCTGAGCGCTGCCCCTGAACCGGTTCGCCCCTGAACCGGTTTTCGTAAAAAACCGATCCGCCCGCCGCCGAACGGAATTCCGGCCGGATTGCCGCTTCCTCCGTCCCGTACCCCTTTTCATCTCGGGATTCCGGGAGAGCGCGGGACGCCGAGCTTCGGATCCGGCTGCGCAGACCCTGTGCGCCAGCCTTAGCGGAACTTCTCGTTTCGGGCCGCTTCCGGGCGGTGACGTTAAGAAGATGCCTTAGCTTAAGTTCATTTCCTTGCGACGGGGGCATCTCCCGGCCGGAAGCGGGAAAGGGCGCGTCAGTTTTCGGCAGGCGCGCCGGAATCGCGGTCCGTCCCGAGCGCCGATCACGGACGGCGGCGGGGGCCTGCCGGTAAACCCGCGTCCCCCCGGCGTTTTGGCGAGTTCGGGAACCCGGCTTGATTTTCCTCCCGGTTTAAGGCATATAATGAACGGTTCACTGCCTCACTCGCCGTCCCGGGGCCTCCCCCCCCTCCGGCCTTCCGGCCGGACGGAAAAGCGCGTTCCGGCTTCACGGGGGCCTCTCTCCTTTACATGGGCAAATCCTGGAAAAGCGTCTTCCTCGCGGCCGTGGTGCTCGCCTCGCTGGCCTTCGTCCTCCTTTCGCTCTGGAGCCCCAGGGGGAGGGGATACGGGCCCGGGGGAGGGTCCCTTGAGGCCTCTGGCCGGGCGGCGTCACTTGTCTCCAGGCTGGCCGGGGCCGTGGAGCGCGTCTGGACCGGCTACTTCAGCCTCGTCTCCGTCGGAGCCGAAAACGAGAGGCTCAAGGCTACCCTCTCCAGGCAGAACCGCCTCATCGCCGAGCTGCAGGAGGCGAGGGTCGAGAACGTCAGGCTGCGGAAGCTTCTGGACTTCAGGGGCAGGACCGCCAGCCGCGGGAGGGCCGCGAGCGTGCTCGCCTGGGAGCCCGGACCCTTCTACCAGTCCGTCGTGGTGGGGGCGGGGTCGGACGACGGCGTCTACCTCGAGGCGGCCGTCGTCACCGAGGAGGGCATAGTCGGGAGGGTGACGGAGCTCTCGCCGGGCTACTGCAAGGTCCTCCTCATAACCGATCCGGCCAGCGGCGTGGACGCCTTCATTTCCCGCAACCGGGTAAACGGCCTCCTGAGCGGCGGCGGCCCCGGAAGGCTGGCCCTGGAGTATGTCCGGAAAGCCGAGGACGTAAGGCTGGGCGACACCGCCGTGAGCTCCGGGCTGGACGGCATCTTCCCCGCCGGGCTCCCCCTGGGCACGGTGACCTTCGTGGACAAGGTGAGCATGGGCTTCTTCATGCAGGCCGAAATTTCCCCGTCCGTCGACCTGGCCACCCTTGAGGAGGTCTTAATCCTCCTGGACCCCCCGTCCCCCCTGGACTGGAGGGAGTTCGCCCCGGACGTCCGGGGGCTGTACGAGAAGAAGGCCCGCCGGAACTAGGGCCGTCCCGCGGCACGGGCCGGGCCCGCCCTCTCCGGCCGCCGCTTCCCCGTCCCCCGGTTCCGCCGCGGACCTCTTTCCAGGCCTTCCCGGCCCGGCATTTCCCGCCGGCTTCCGGGAGACGCCGCCCGTCTCCCGGAAGCGGGCTTCCGTTTCCCGCGTTTTCTTTCCCCCGTTTCCCTTTCCGGCGCCCGGAACGCCCTTCAGGACCCTGAAGCGGCCCCGGCGCCCGGTCGCCTCCCCGGCGTCGGATCTCCAGCCCCCGCGCCGACCTTCCGGCCGGCCGCACAGGTGCCGCTTGCAGAGCCTGGCCAAGAACGCCCGCGTCACGGGACTCAAGCCCGCCGCGGCGGCGGCTGCCGTACTGGCCGGCGCCGCCTGCGATCTGCTTCTGGCCGGACCCCACGGACGCCACTTCATGTGGGGTTTCGCGCCGGACGCGTCGATGCTGGTCGTGGTATGGCTCGCCCTGCGGGCCGAGACGTGGGCGTCGGCGACGGCGGGCTTCTTCACCGGCTTCCTGCGGGACGGCATCTCGGCGGGTCCCGCCGGAGGATGGGCCCTGGTGATGATCCTCGCGGCGTTCCTGATCAAGGCCCTCATGACGGCGGTGGAGGTGAACAGGGTTTGGAGCGCCGCCGCGGTCACCTTCGCCGCGGTGGCCGTCTCGGGCATTGTCTTGTATCCGCTTTTGATGTATATATATACAGGTATGAGTCCAGTTAGAGTGATATATCAGTATTTTAGCATATATTGTATACAGGCCGTTTCCACGGCACTGATCGGGATCCCCGCCTACAGGTTTCTGGACAGGGCGGCGGCCGAGAGGAGGGAGTAGTGGGAGAGTGGGCGCCCCCCGCAAACGAGGGAAAGGCCGCCCCCGGCGAGACCGTCCGCCTGTTCGGGCTCCACTGGCTTCTAGTCGCCGCCTTCACGGTGATGGTGGCGAGGCTGTGGTTCCTCCAGGTGGACATGGGCGAGGAGTATCTCGAGAAGAGCGAGATAAACTACACCCGCTTCACCCAGATCCCCACTACGCGCGGACTCATCAAGGACCGGTACGGCAGGGTCCTGGTCGACAACGCCGTGAGCTACGAGCTCCTGGTGACCCCCAAGGAGGTGGGGGACGCCGAGTCGGCCTCCGCCCTCGCCCGCGACGTGGCGGCCGTCATTGGCCGGGACGCCTCCGAGCTGGAGCGCCGCTACCGGCCGCTCGTGAAGCAGCCCTACGAGGCCTCGGTGTGGCTCGCCGATCTCACGCGGGCCGACATGACGCTCCTGGAGACCCGGCGCTACGGCCTGAAGGGCCTTTCCGTGCGGGTGAGCTCCATGCGCAAGCCGGTCTCCGGCTCGTTCGCGCCCCACGTGATAGGCTACCTGGGCGAGATCAGCCGCTCGAAACTGGAAACCGGCGACTACGCGGGCCTCTCCCAGGGGGACCTGATAGGCCAGAGCGGCATAGAGCAGTCCATGGACTCCCTTCTCCGGGGATCCAAGGGCACCAGGCTCATGACCGTCGACTCCAAGGGGAGGCTCCTGGAGGAGCTGGAGAGCGAGTACCCCGCCCCGGGCCGCAATCTGGTGCTGACCCTGGACAGCCGCCTCCAGCGGGTGAGCCAGGCCGTCCTGGGCGAGAAGGCGGGGGCCGTGGTGGTGATGGATCCCCGCAACTTCGAGATCCTGGCCATGGCCTCCAGCCCCTCCTTCAACCTGGACGACTTCACCGGCGGTGTGGGCTCCGACCGGTGGCGGAGCCTGAACGAGGATCCCTTCCATCCCATGGAGAACAGGGCCGTGAGCGGCCAGTACCCTCCGGGATCCACCTTCAAGATCGCCGTCTCCCTCTCGGCCCTCCTGGAGGGGGTCATCACCCCCGATTCCGTCTTCCACTGCGGCGGGGGACTGAGGCTCGGGAACCACCTGTTCGGCTGCTGGAGCCGCAGGGGGCACGGGGCCGTCAACCTGTACAGGTCCCTCAAGGAGTCCTGCGACGTCTACTACTACGAGACCGGCCGCAGGCTCGGGGTCGACAGGATGGCCCGCCAGCTCCGGCTCAACTTCGGGCTGGGCAGGACGCTCGGGGCGGATCTGAAGGCCGAGCGGAGCGGGCTCATCCCCGACCAGGACTGGAAGCTCCGGCGCTTCAAGGCGCCCTGGAGTCCCGGCGAGACGCTCCCCGTCTCCATAGGCCAGGGCTACGTGCTGGCCACCCCCCTCCAGGTGGCCCAGTACACCGCCGTCGCGGCCAACGGGGGGACGCTCATGAGGCCGCACCTGGTGCGCGAGGTGACCGACTTCGACGGTCGGCCCGTGCAGAAGGTGGAGCCCGAGGTGATAAACCGCATAGATCTCAGGCCCGACTACGTGGAGAAGGTCCGCAAGGGCCTCGAGGCCGTCGTGAACGAGCCCGGCGGCACCGGCCGGAGGGCCAGGCTTCCGGACGTCCGCGTGGCCGGCAAGACCGGCACCGCCCAGGTGGTGAGCCTCCAGCGCTACCACAACTACGGGCGGGGAGGAAGGCCGTACAGGTTCCAGGATCACGCCTGGTACACGGCCTACGCCCCGGCGGACGACCCGGAGGTGGTGGTGACGGTCCTGCTCGAGCACTCCGGAGGGGGGGGCGCCAACGCGGCGCCCGTGGCCCAGAAGGTGCTCGCCGCCTACTTCGACAAGTCCGTGGACACGACTCTCTTGCCTCCATACCAGGTGCAGCCCGACAGGCCGACCGGGTGGAAGGGGGACCTTTGAAATTCCTCTCCCTTGACAGAAGGCTGGCCGAGAACTTCTGCTGGCCCCTGGCGCTCGCGGCGGCCGGCCTGGTCCTCTGCGGGCTGGTGAACCTCTACAGCATCTCCCTGAGCCACCCCCCGGACGCGGGCCTCTCGGAGTTCGCAAAGCAGCTCGTCTTCGCCGCCTGCGCGTTCGCCGTGTGCCTGGCGGCCCTGGCCGTGGACTACGCCGTCCTGCGCAGGGCCGCCTGGCCGCTTTTCGGGCTGGGAGTGGGCCTCCTGGTGCTGGTGGAGGTCCTGGGGGTCTCCGCCGGCGGGGCCACCAGGTGGCTGGAAATCAGGGGCTTCCGCTTCCAGCCCTCGGAGTTCATGAAGCCCGCCCTGGTGGTCATCGTGGCCGCCCTTTTCTCCGCCAAGGAGTTCGCCAAAAAGGGGCTGACCCTGAAGACCGTCGCCGTGCCGCTCCTCGCGGCGGCCGTCCCCATAGGGCTCGTCCTCCGGGAGCCGGATCTGGGCACCGCGGGGCTCCTGGGATTCACCGCCCTCCCGCTGTTCCTGTACGTCCCCTGGTCGCGGCCGCTCGTCTTCTCGGCGGCGGGCATACTGGCCGCCGCCGCCCTGTGGATATCCTTCTTCGGGGGGATGGACTACCTCCTGGAGAAGGGCGTCATCCGCCCCTACCAGCTGGACAGGGTGTTCACGCACTCCAACCCGGAGGACGACTACAACGGCAAGGGCTGGCAGATAATCCAGTCCAAGAGGGCCATAGGGAGCGGGCAGGTCCTGGGACGGGGCTTCCACGACGGCACCCAGCAGAAGTACGGCTTCCTCCCCGCCCCTAAGACCGACTTCGCCTTCGCGGCCCTGGCCGAGGAATGGGGCTTCTTGGGCTGCTGCGTGGTCCTGGCGCTCTACTACACCCTCTTCGTCTCCGCCCTCAGCATCGTCCGCCGGAGCCGGGATCTCTTCGGCAAGTACCTCGCCCTGGGCCTGGCGTCCCTCCTCTTCTGCCAGATGGCGATAAACATACTGATGGTGACCGGGCTCTTCCCCGTGGTGGGCATCCCGCTCCCCTTCGTGAGCTACGGCGGCACGTCGCTTTTCGTGACCATGCTGGCCGTTGCCGGCATCCTGAACATCGGCATGCGCCCCTACCTCTACCACGCCGACCCCGTGATACCCAACCCCAAGGTCTGGGAGGAGACCGAGCCCGTGCCCCTGAAGGAGCGGATCCCGCTGGTGCGCCGCTTAAGTCCCCCCTCGGAGGGCGAGCCCGACGTCTTCCCCGAGTTCCGGCTCCCCCACATCAAGCCCTGGCTCAAGTACACCGGCAGGAGGAGCACCCTGCCGGTGCCGCACGCGGTGGCCTACAAGGACCCCCAGATACCCATCTGATCCTCCCCGGGGAACCCGCCGCCCGGCATCCGGTCTTGCCTTTCCGTCAGGCCGGCATCCGGTCTTGCCCTTCCGTCCGGCCGACATCCGGTCTTGCCCTTACGTCCGGCCGACATCCGGTCTTGCCCTTACGTCCGGCCGGCATCCGGTTTTGCCCTTACGTCCGGCTGGCATCCGGTTTTCCGGGCCCTGACCGTCGTCACGTCTTTCACCTGCTTCCCGGTCCTCGGGATAACCGCACGAAAGCCCTCCCGCACTTGACCGACACTGCGGTCCGGACGCCCTGTCCCGGCGGGCCGGAGAGCGGCGTGGCATGCGGGGGGT
>JAISEQ010000483.1 GCA_031264045.1 Deltaproteobacteria bacterium | reverse complement strand
CCGTGGGCGGATGAAGGCATCCGCGGAGATTCCGGGATGCGTCCCCCGGGGCGGTTGAAGGCATCCGCGGAGATTCCGGGATGCGTCCTCTGGGGTGGTTGAAGGCATCCGCGGAGATTCCGGGATGCGTCTTCTGGGGTGAATGGAGGCATCCGGGCCCAAAGGCCGGAGGCATCCACCGGGGTGAATGGAGGCATCCGGGCCCAAAGGCCGGAGGCATCCCGGATGGCGGCCGCTGGCGACCGGATGCAAGTCTCCGGCTTCGGCAGGCGAGGCGGACATCGGGGATCTGGAATGGCCGGGAGTGCCGGCAGGGGAGACGGACCTGGAACGGGGGAGGGATATCAGCCGTCTGCAGTGTCAAGACGGACGGCATCTGCTTGGGGAGGCGAGCCGGCAGCGGGTCGGTGCCGGGCGGGGGGCGAACAGGGGTTCGCGGGGAAGAAGATCCGGAGAGACATGCCTTCCCGCGGCACGGGAGCCGTCCGGGGCCGGACATGAGTCGTTTCCGGTTCAGGCGGGGGGGGGAGACGAAGGGAAGCCGTCGGGCCGCGCGACGCGGGAAATTTTTCACGGGCGGGGTGTCAGGCGCGGGAAGCGTACCGCGCGGTGAGAAGAGCCGGCCCGGCACCTTCCCGGATGCTGGAAAACAGGGCGCGGCGGACCGGTTTCGGACTGCCGGACCGGTATCGGCCCGGATGTTGCGGTAAGGCGGATGCCTGGATGCAGCCGGATGCGGACGGCGAAAAAGCGGGAACCGGCATCAGAGACGTTATCGGCACGATACAGAAGAAGGGTGGGCGGGGTCCGGGAGGGGCCGGAAAACGGAGGCCGGAGGGCCGGACGAGAGGCGTAGTGAAGCAAAAAAAACAGGAGGGACGGGGTCGACTGGCCGGAAGCAGGGCGTTCCGGATCCCGCCGGAGCATTCGGGGCATCTGTGAAAGGGGGGACTGGTCCGGAGCTTATCCGGCGGGTCCGGAGCTTATCCGGATTGGACCGGCGGGGCTGTTGCGTTCCAACGTGGGTTTCGGTATCTTAGATCACTACGGCTGGGGATCTCAAGCCGCTTTTTTGACCCCCTCGGGCATGACTGGAGCCTGCCCGCGAGGTCCGCCGGAGGCGGGTAGGGGGGCGCGGGGCGCCGACGGGCCCGTCCGCTCCTATAACCGGCAGAGCGGCATTTCCGGGGCTGAAGCTCCGCAACAACTGGATATTCGGTCACGAAGACCTTTGGCATGTCTCCTCGAGGGGGCTGGCCGGAGGCTTTTTTTTTGCCTTTTTTCGGTTTTTCAAAATTTTCTGTCAGTTTTTCATTTTCCCGCCTGGTGAACTTTCCATGGCCGAGGGCGGCTTCCCCCCGTCGAATGCCTGGGGTTCCGGCTGGAGCCTTCCGGAGGCGCCCATGGGACGATGCGGATCATTTTCCCGTTTCCACCAGCTTTCCGACGCCTTTGAGGGACACTTGAAGGCGGACTCCGCAGGTTTTCAGAGTCCCCCGAACCTCGTCTCCGGCGGCTTTCCGTTCCCCTTTCGCCCGGAAACAGTTTCTCAGGAACACGTCCTTCCGGAATCCGTCTCACCGGGCAACTCCCTCCGGAAACCGTCTCACCGGGCAACTCCCTCCGGAAACCGTCTCTCCGGAATGCGGTTCTCATGAATCCGGAGGGCTCGGGGTTCGAGCCGGGCGGGAGGTCCGAGGTTCGAGAACCGGTTTCCCGCAGTCGGTGTCCGGAAGCTTGGGAGGCCGATGACCCCTGCGGAACCGGCGTCCGGGCGGGGACACGCCGCCCGGACGGGGAAACGGCGAACCGGAGACCGCCTTCTGCCAGTTCATTCCAGGCGGTCCCCTCACCGCACCCGGATGTTCCGGTCCCGGTCTCCCCGAAGACCGGGACCTTCAGGTCCCGCCGCTCCCCCGGACCTTTCGGGGGAGCCCGCCGGACCTTGCCGCCCGCGGCCCCGGCCGCGGCCGCTCCCAGTGGAGAAAAGGAGAAGCAACATGAAAAGAACGCCCCTCATGAGAAGAACGCCCTTTGCCGTTCTCGCGGCGGCCGCCCTGGCCTTCGCCGCCTCCCCCCTTCCGGCCCACGACCTGTGGACGGATGCCGTCTCGCCGGAGGAGGGCAGGCCCTTCCCCCTCGTCGTGGGCTACGGCCATGCCTTCCCGGCCCTGGAGGCCATCCCTGCCGGAGAGTACCCGCTCTTCAGGGTCAGGCTCGTGGGACCCGACGGCGAGATGGAGCTCGTTCCCGGAAGCCCGAACTACAGCTGGCGCTCGAAGGAGCCGGCCAAGGCCGGGAGCTACCTGGCCCTGGCCGATGTGGAGCCGGTCTTCTGGACCCGGACCCCCGACGGATGGTCGATGAAACCCAAAAACGAGACGCCGGGGGGCACCGCCTGCGGCCGTTACGTCGAGAGCGCGAAGGGCGTAGTGAACATCGGCGCCCCGGGCGGCGGGGCAGCCGTCACTTCCCCGCAGGGTCTCCCCCTGGAGATAGTCCCGGGCATCAACCCCGCCTCGGCGGAGGCGGGCGCGGCCATCCCCATGACGGTGCTCCTGAGGGGTCAGCCCCTGAGGGGCGCGGAGGTATCCGCCCGCTTCGCGGGTTTCGACAAGATGACCGGCTCGGCCGACTCCATGGCCTTCCGCGGCGTCACCGACACGTCGGGCAGGCTGAACTTCGTGCCCCTGACGGCGGGCGAGTGGATTGTGACCGTCCGCAGCGAGGAGCCCTATCGGGATCTCGAGGCCTGCGACAAGACCGACTACGGGACCTCCCTGCACTTCACCGTCAGATGACCGCGCCGGCCCGCGGCAGTCAAGGCCGTCTTCCGGACTCTTCCGGCGGCCGGACGGATCTGGCGGGGAGCAGGAAACTGTCGGCCGGCCGGAATCCGGCGGCTTGCCTGCTGAAGGCTTCGGACGCCCCCGCGGCGGGATCGGAAGGTCCGGGCGCGGGGGCTCCCGCGTTCCGGCGACGGTGCGCCGAAAGCCAGTCCGGAGGAGGCGGGGAAGGCATGGGGAGGGCGGTCGAACGGGCGGCCGGCCCGGGTCAGATCACGCCGTCCAGGTTCTCCGCCGGCTGGCGGCTCTCCAGGAGACGCGCGGCCTTCAGCAGGTTCTGAAAGAGAAGGAGCGTGGTGAGCGACCCGACCCCCCCCGGCACTGGGGAGAGCCTGGCCACCACCGAGGCGGCGAGGGGGTCCACGTCACCCCGGATCCTGCCGTCGGGGAGCACCGTGATTCCGGCGTCCAGGACCGTCTGGCCTTCCCGGAGCATGGAGGCCCCTATGAGGCCGGGCCTTCCGGCGGCGCTTATGACGATGTCGGCCCCGGAGACCGCCTCGGCCAGATCGACGGTCCTGGAGTGGCAGACGGTCACGGTGGCATGCATCTTGATGAGCATCACGGCGAGAGGCAGCCCGACTGTCTCCCCGCGGCCCACCACCGTGATCTTCCTCCCGTCCGGGCTGACGCCCGCGTCCTCGAGAAGCGCGAGGCAGGCCAGGGGCGTGACGGGCAGGAGCCCTTCTCCCGCTCCGGTCCTCAAAAGTCTCCCCCGGTTCAGAAGATGGGCACCGTCGATGTCCTTCGCCGGATCCAGCTCGGAGAGGACCCTGTGGAGGTCCATGCGGGGAGGGAGGGGGAGCTCCACCATCACCCCGGACACGGCGGGATCGCGGGAGAGGTCCCGTGTCTCCCGGGTCACCCTGGACTCCGGGACGTCCGAGGCCAGGTAGCGGATGTCGAGATCTATCCCGAGCTCGGCGGAAAGACGTATCTTCGAGCGGGAGTAGGCGACGGACGCCTCGTGCTCCCCCGCGAAGACCACGCCGAGCCGGGGGCGGACCCCCGCGGCCGCGAGGGCGGCCGTCTCCCGTGCGAGCTCTTCCTTTATGCGGGCCGCGGCGGCGGCCGCCCTGACAATTGTTGCGGTGATCCTGGCACCTCCTGGCGCGGGCGGTAACCGGAGAGGGCGGGAGGATGCCTGTCCGGGGGGACGCCAGTGTCCCGGCGGCGGGGGAAGGACACGGGACGGACGGTTGCGGAGGCGGCGGGGTTCCGGGCAGGGTACCCAGCCGAGGGTGCGGCAGCGCCTTCTCTCCCTCACTGCGGGCCGGCGGTATTCCGGGCAGGGGGCGGGGGCGGCAGCGCCTCTCTCCCTCACTGCGGCGGCGCCGATGCCTCTCCCCGGCCACCGGGGGGATTATAGTGGCCGGGTCCGGTCATTTCCAGCGTAATGCCTGGCTTTGGCCGGAAGATGGGGTCCGGGACGGGGCTTCCCGCATGAGCCAGAGGGGGACGGATCACCACCACCACCTCCATCATCATCATCATCACCTCCACCACAGCACCATCATCATCATCACCTCCACGACAGCAGCACCACCACCATCATCACCTCCACCACAGCACAACCATCATCATCACCTCCACCACACCACCATCATCATCATCATCATCATCATCATCATCGCCGCCGTCCTGCCCTGTCCAGCCGGAAGGTTCATGCCGCCCCTGCGGGTGAATCGGTCAGTCCGTCCCTGCGGGGTGAACCGGCCCGCCCCCCCGTCCCTTCCGGTTCGGGAGTCCAGCGTCCTGCCGCGGCATGATGCGGCCGGCGCATGCGCGCGGGCGCCGAAGCCTTCAGGCCGCCGTCCCGTCCGGGAGGACCCGCAATGCCGGCAGGTGACTGTGCGCGGGCGCCGAAGGGCAGTTTCCCGGACCTCCGTCCATATGGGCAAGGCACTGCGACCGGCCGGCACGGGAGCGGGGCGCAGCCCACGCCGGCGGGGAACCGCCCTGAAGGCGGAGGGAAACCTGAAACGGGTCATTTCCGCGCCGGGGCGGACACGGTATGGAGTCCGCGGGGTTTCCCCTCTGTCGCGAAAGGGGCGTGCCGGTGATATAATGCCTCAGCACCGGTCCAGTCCCCGCATCCGGTTTCGGTTCACGGTACGGCTTCCGGCAGTCGGCCCCATGGCCTTCCGGGGCACGCCGGCCTCTTCCCCCTCCTCTTCCCCTTGCCTTCGGACAAACCAATTATGACGGTCAAGCCAACCACGGCCGCCGCCCCGAATCCCGGGAGGGCCGGTCCGGCGGCGAGGAAGCCTGTCGGATACCCCGAACCGGCGGGACTCGGGGATCTTCGGGGAGTCAGCGCCCTGGCCGATGGCCTCGGGTCCGGGATCTGTCCCCGCCGGGTGCGGGACGCGGGGCGGGCGTCGCCCGCTCCCGGTCGTCGGTGCCCTGCCGCGTCGCGCGCCTCCCGGATGCCCGGGGCGTTCGCCGCGGCCCTGTCGGTCCTGGCGCTCCTGGCGGCCTTCGCCGGGATCCTGCCTCCCCCGGCCCGGGCCCAGGTGGAGGCCCCCGCGATGCCGGGGGGATTTGCGGCGGAGGGGCGGCTCGCGGGGCTCATCTGGGAGATCTCGGGGTACCTCACCGAGGACACCCGCACGGGAGAAAACGGCGGCTGGAGGGCGAGGAGGGTCGCGCCCCTGGACGGGGGGCCCAGGGCCACGCTGGCCATGAGGTTCGGGTGGATTGACCCCTGGCCCCTGGAGCTGAGGATCTGCGCGGACGACGGGGAGCGCGGGACCCCCGGCCACGGGCCTCTGGCCGCGGGCGACGGTCCCGGGGAGCCCGGAGACGGCGGGGACGGCGCCTTTCCCGGGGGGCCGGGCTGCATAGGCGACCGGAAGCCCTTCGGGGGGGAGAACCTGACGGGCATTGGCGGCGCTTCCGGGCTGGAGGAGACGCTGGAGCGCTACGTGCGCGGTCTCCGGGGCGGGCCCAGGGTGCTGGCCGGACCCTGGGAGGGCATAGGCCGGGGCATGGCCTTTTCCGAGTCGAGGGCCCTTTACGGGGTGAGGTTCGGGAGCCCCGAGGTCCTGGTCGTGAAGGCCGATCCCGAAGTCTGGGAGCTCGCCCCCTACTTCTCCGGGGAGGGGGGCGGGGATCCGGCCCGGCAGGCCAGGAGCGTCCGGGAGTGGGCCGAGGAGATCCCCGGCGCCGCCCTGGTGGTGAACGGGGGCCAGTACTATGCCGACGGGACCTCCATGGGCAAGCTCTCGCGCGGCGGCGCCGAGATCGAGTCCCGCAGGCACCCCGGGTGGAAGGGCTTCCTGTCCTCGGGACCCGCGGAGGGCAGGAAGGCCAGGCCCTTCGCCGTCGCCGACGAGGAGCTCCCCAGGACGGGGGAGGAGCCCGGGGCGTGGCTGAACGTCCTCCAGTCCTACATGGCGCTCGACCGCCTCGGCCGGGTTAGGGTCAAGAGCTCCGCCTCCCTCGCCTCCCGCACCGCCGTGGGCGAGGACGCCGACGGACGGATCTGCATAGTCTACGTGCCGGGGGCGGCGACCCTCTACGATCTGGCCCTCATCCTGGGCGATCTGGAGATCTTCCCGGCCGTGAGCCTGGACGGCGGCTTCGAGTCGCAGATGGCCCTGCGCCGCGGGGGAGGATGGCTCTTCTACCAGGGGGAGTACTCCCACAACGCGCTCGGGAACGTCTTCGTGAGGCTCTACCAGCCCAAGCTCCGGCTCGCCGCGGCGCTGGTCCCCGCCGGCGGCCCCGGTCCCGCGGAACCCCGTGCCGCCCGGATGCCCGGCGCGGAGGCCCTTCCCGGAGAGGCCCCCGTCCTCAGGGGGGCTCCCCGGGCGGAAGATGCCCGGAAGCCCGAGGGGCCGGAGCCTGAGCGGGAGAGGGAGCCTGAGCGGGACGGGGCCGCCCGTACCGGACGGTAGCCTGTTCCGGACGGTTGGCCGTCCCGGACTGCAGGGCCCGACGGACGGCCTCTGTCCGGAGACGGGCGGAGAGACGCGCGAATTCCGGTGCGGCCGGGCATGGTGCTCCTCAGTCCGCCATGCCGGAGTGGGGCGCTCGGAAAGGGGGCCCCTGCGCCGTTTATCATGAAACTGCAATTTAGTGCGGCATAGCCGAGGCTACGCATCATGTGGCATCAGGCTGGTTTCATGGGCCGGGGTGTCGATTAATCTAAATGAACGTATCAGAGGATTATGCCTCCATGACGGCGGCGGGGTGCCCAGGGAGGCGTCCTGGCCTGGGCGGCCTCGGATCCCGCCGGACGCGATCGCCGCATGCCGTTCACAAACTCCGGGTGAATCCTGCTTTTTCAAGGCTGACCGCTGACCGGCCGACCCTTGACCCTGACGGGTGAAATCCGGCTGCTTCCGGGTGAAATCGGACTGGCGTCCGGTAGAAATCCGACTGCCGTCCGTGTGAAATCCTGGTGAAATCCGATCGCCGTCAAACTCTGGTCGGGGCTTCCCGTCTCCGGGCCAGCCCGGCTTTTCGCAGACGCTTCTGCCGCCCCTGGGCCGCAACTTACCGGGCTTAGGAATCCGCTTCAGAGCCGGGCTTCGGAATTCGCTTCGGAAGAGAAGGTGCCAGGCCCCATCGGCCGAAGGCCCGCCGCCCGGTTCTGGAGGGTCCGTTCCGGAGGGGCAGTCATGTTGGGAAGGGGAGCTCCCGCAGTTTTTTCATCGTTGGCGGAGCCTGTCCTCGTCCCGGAGGCGGTCTTCAGGGCACCGGTTTCCTCCGGGGCGGGTCCGTGCGACGGACGATCTGAGGCCGGGTTCCGCCTCCGCGGGGCGGGGTGAGGTGAC
>JAISEQ010000471.1 GCA_031264045.1 Deltaproteobacteria bacterium | reverse complement strand
GACGGTCGTTCCCCCGTCCCGCAACCCCACCGTCTCCGGATCGCTCGTCGCGTCCTCGGGGACCGGAGCCGGGCCCGGCGCGGTCGCGGCGGCTTCCTCAGGGACGCTTTCCGCCGACGGCCCGGGCGGCGCGCCCGGCGTCCCCGACGCCGGGAGCGGCGGGTCCACGGGGACCGTGACTTCCGCTTCCCGGCCGTCCCCCGCGCCTGCCGTGGCCTCCCCTTCCGGGGCACGGGCCGACGACATCGCCGCGGCCCTGGGCATCGCCAACAGGGAGCCCGTGGCCGGGCCCGCCGAGGCCCCGGCGGTTGCCGGGACCACGCCGATGGCGGAATCCGGCGGAGGGGCCCCGACGGGGGAGGCCTCCCCCGCAGCTCCGGCTTCCGCGCCCGGGGCGGACCCGGACGCCCCCCCCGACCCCGAGGAGGCACGGACCCAGATAAACGGGCTTCTGGGAGTCTGGGTGGGCGCCTGGGAGGAGAAGGACCTGGAGCGCTTCTTCGCCTGCTACGCGGACGACTTCCGTTTCCCCGACAGGGCCATGGACCGGGAGGCCTTCGTCAGGTACCGCACGAGGCTCATAAACGGCGCGGGCGCCATAGACGTGGAGCTGGAGGGCCTGGAGGTGAAGTTCGGTCGAGGGTACGGGAGCGCCGCAGTCACTTTCGTGCAGAGATACAGGAGCGACAGCTACAGCGACTCCGGCGAGAAGACCCTGAAGCTGGCCTTCCGGGGAGGCTCCTGGAAGATCGTCTCGGAGACCTTCCGGGCCGTCCGGGGCGGGAGGTAAGGCGGTGGAGATCCCCGACAGCCTGAAGGCCCCCAACTTCCGGGAGCCTGGACGGCGCCTTCACATACTTGTCATGAACGACGGGGGGGGCACGCGGAGGTTTTCGCTGTCCACGTCCTTCCTGTGGACGCTGGCCTCCCTCGCCATCCTGATCCTGATGGCGCTGGGGGTGCTCTCGTATCTGGCGAGCTCGCTTCTGGTGGACAACAGGAGCCTGCAGACCCGCTACGACTTCGAGCTGAGGCGCCTGGAGACCCAGGCCTACAACCGCTCCGTCCCGGACAGCCCCGAGGCCGCCGGGAGGCTCCTGGACCGTCTGGACCGCGCCGCCATGAGCGCGGGCGAGAGCGATCAGGAGCTGCCGCAGGGAGTGCCGGAAGTGCCGGCCGTCCCGGAAGCCCGGCAGGCGGCAGCCCCGCCGGCCCCGGCGCCGGACCCTCCGGCAGGCCAGGAGGCCCGCGAGACGGCGGCCGCCCAGGGCGCGTCCCCGGCGGGCCTCTCCGATGCCCCTCCCGGGCTGGCGGGCGATCCCGCCGTGGGGACGAGCCCCCCGGCCGCGGGCGACGGCGGGGAGGCGGCCGCCGCTCCCGCGGGACCGGAGGAGGTGGCCTGGACCATGCTCCACAACCGCCTCACCATGCCTCCCGGTCCCGTCGTCCTGGACGTGGACGAGTTCCGGTTCTCTCCTGACGGGAGCTACACCTACTACCTCAAGAGGGCCGAAGGCCCCGGCGAGAGGGTCAAGGGCCGCGCGGTCACCGTCTTCGCCGTGGCGGACAGGGGCGGGAACGTGAAGCTCGTGCCCGATCCCGAGCTTGACCTCCGCAACCCCTCGCAGGGCTGGGATCTGGGAGGACGCTACAACATGATGGCCTCCAAGGTCTACAAGGGCCGAATCTCGATCCCCTCGGGCGGGGAGGTCCGTTCGGCGGAGATCCTGGCCTGGGACGAGGAGACCAAGGAACTCATCTTCCTGAAGAGAGTGCCCCTGGACGGTGGGGACTGACATGTCCGCTAAGGTGCCGCCGCGGCCCTTCCGCGCCGGAGGCGGCCGCCCCGGAGGGGGGGAAGGCGCGGCCCCGTGGGTCGGGAGCTCCGGACTGCTCGGAACGCGTGCCCCGGGAACATCCGGCGTGCCGCCGGCCTTCGGAGCGTCCGGAATTTTGCCGGAAGCACGGCGAAACGGGTCTGCGGCCGTGCCGCGAAACGGGTTTTCGGCCGTGCCGCGCACATCCCCATCACGTTCCGGATCCTCATCGGCCCCGGCGCCTTCCGGTCGTTCGGCTGATTCCGGACCCCGGCCGCCTTCCGGACTTTCGGCTCCTGTCGGCTCCCCTCCGCCTTCCGGACCCCCGGCTCCCCGCGCGGGTTCCGGGGAGGCCCGCGCGTGGCTCGCGGCGGCCGCTCTCCTGGCGGTTCTCGGGTGCCTTCTCGCGCCCGTCCCAAGCGTCCGCGCCGCTCCCGCCGCGTCAGCGGCTCCGGTGGCGCCCGCCGCGACGGGTCGGCCGGCGGGCATCGGCCAGTCGGACCGCCAGCACATAGTCTACTTCCAGGGAACCGATCAGGAGCTTGAGATCTACAAGATCTTCGGGCGCCGCGACGGGCCCACGATAATGATAATGGGCGGCATCCAGGGGGACGAGCCAGGGGCCTTCATGTCCGCGGATCTGTACGTGGACACGGCCCTCGAGCGCGGGAACCTCATAGTGGTGCCCCGCGCGAACTTCAAGTCCATCATCGCCTTCAACCGCGGCATCGTGGGCGACATGAACCGGAAGTTCTCGGAGGCCGCCGCAGGTCCGGCCCCCGAACGGGACCCGGACGCCGAGGCCGTGAGGATCTTAAAGAACCTCATGTCGGAGGCGGATCTTTTCCTGAACCTCCACGACGGATCCGGCTTCTACCGGCACAGCTACGAGTCGGAGATGGCCAACCCCAGGCGCTACGGCCAGTGCATCATAGCCGACGCCGAGGTGTACCGGGCCCCCGGGACCGGCCGCGAGATTGCCCTGGGCAGGGACGCGCGGCGGGCGGTCGAGATGATAAACCGCGACATCCCCGAGGACGAGTTCAAGTTCCGCTTCTCCAACCACGACACCCTGTCCGAGTCCACCAGGCACGCGGAGCAGAGGGCGAGCGCCACCTACTACGCGCTTACGGTCCTGGGCATACCGGCCTTCGGCATAGAGACGTCCAAGCAGCTCCCGAGCCTGGAGATGAAGATCCGCCAGCACAACCTCGCGGTGAACGCCTTCATGGAGATCTTCGGCGTGGTGCCCGAGAGTCCGCGGGTGCGGCTGGAGCCCCCGGAACTGAGCTTCATGGTCATATCCGTGGACGGGCACCCCGCCGTGGCCGTACGGGACGGGGAGACGCTCCTGGTGCCCGGGGGATCCTCGATCTCCGTTCTGCATCTCGCCTCCAACTACACCCGCGGCCTCTCCGCGGACGTCCTGGGGCTGGGGGGCCTGAACGACATGGAGACCCCCCTGCGGATAGACGGCCCCACCTCGGTCATGGCCCGCCGCGACAACACCCAGATAGGCCTTGTCGGGCTGGACGTGCTCCCCGCCGGGGAGACCGCGCCCCGCACGGTGGGACCCGTACCGGCAACCCTCCCGGCGGCGCTGGCGGCGGCGGGAGGGGGCCTCCTTCCCGGCCGGGAGCCGCGGCATATCCTGACCGCGGACGCCTCGGGCACGGCCCCTTCCGTACCTCCCCACGTGCCTTCCGCAGGGGACGAGGGCTCCGCCGGCGCTCTCCCGGTCGCGTCCGGATCCGTGGAGGCCGGGGCGCCCGCATCGGGCCGGACGGCGCCGGAGACCGGCACGGCCTCCGGGGGAACTCCTGCGGGGACGCCTCCCGAAGGCGGTGACGGAGGGCCGCCCGGAGACCCCGCCCCGGAGGCGGCGTCTTCCGGCTCCGGGACCCAGGGTGCCTCCGGCGTCCCCGGCACGCCCGCCGGACCTCAGCGGCCCCAGGTGAGCGGACCGCTCACCCCGCCCCCGCCCGAAGAAGCCGCGGGGGGCGCCGGCACCGTCACCGGCTTCATCCTGGAGGTGGACGGCAAGCCCGTGAGCCTCGCTCCGGATGAGACCCTGAGCGTCCGGTCCGGTTCCAAAATCCTCATGGTGGACATCTCCGGCACCGGCACCCTGCCCGCGGGCACCGTCATGAACTTCAGGGGCTTCGTCGGCCGCCGGGGGGACACCACCGGAAACGACAAGGGCACCACGTGCGACACCGCGAGGGACCTGCTCCCGTTCTACTCCATGAAGGGCGCGGGCGAGTTCCCGGTCTTCCAGCTCGGAGCGGAGAACGGCAAGGAGATCCTGGCCCGTTCCTACATCCAGGTGACGGAGCTGAAGCTGGACAGCGCGGTCTTCGTGAAGGACGGGACCGAGAAGACGCTGAAGCTCGGCCAGCGCTGGCACGTGCCCGCCGGATCCCGGCTGACGCTGAAGGAGATTCGCCTGGCCGGAGGCGTTCCTCTTGCGGAGCCACGTATAACCCTGGGAGGACGTCCGGTCTCGGCGGATCTGCCGACCGTCCTCACGATGCCCCAGATAGCGGTGTCTCTCGCCGTATTTTCCAAAGGCGAGCTCGCCGGGAAGGTGGTGCTGTTCCCCTAGCTGGGGGAGGCCGCCCGTTCTCCCCGGCCGGTGACGGGTCCGGCACGGCACTGTTCGGTCCGGAGCGCCGCGGTCCGGCACGGCACGGTCAGGCGCGCCGAGGCCCGGCACTGTTCGGTCAGGTGCGCCGCGGTCCGGCACGGCACTGTTCGGTCAGGGGCGCCGCGGTCCGGCACTGTTCGGCCAGGTGCGCCGGGTCCGGCACGGCACGGTCAGGCTTGCCGTAGTCCGGAACGGCACGGTACGGTCCGGCGCGCCGGCCTAAGGCCGCACGGACGCTCCTCCCCCCAGCTCCCCCATCCCCCTCCTTCCCCGACGGTGGAAAGCCTTGCCTTCCGAAGCCTCAGACAGCGAAGCCGCCCTCGGCCGCCCGGAGACGATCCCGCGCGGCGGGGCGCCCTGCGGCCCTCCCGCGGAGCCTCCGGCTCCCCTCCGGGCAGTCCCCGGCGGTGCCGGCCGGTGGGACGCCCCGTGAAGTTCCGCATACTCACCATGGGCTGCAAGGTCAACCAGGTGGAGTCCGCCGCCATGGCGGAAAGGCTCAGGGAGGCCGGCCACGTGCCCTGCGGGGCCTCCGAACCCTCCCTGGTGGTGCTGAACACCTGCTGCGTAACGGGGGCCGCCGAGAAGGAGGCCTTCCGGATCCTGAGAAGGCTCAGGCGCGAGCATCCCGGAGCCAGGGTGGTCGCGGCGGGCTGCCTGGCGCAGCTGGCGCCGGAAAGGCTCCTGGACGGCGGGGCGGCGGATCTGGCGCTGGGAAACTCCTGGAAGTCGGGCGTCGCGGAGATGGCGGGGGATGGGGGTCTCCCGTCGCGGGCGCTGGTGGAGGGGGGCCCGGACGCCGGCTTCGCGTGGCCCGCCCCCGGTCCTTCCCCGGGGAGATCCAGGGCTTTCGTGAAGATCCAGGACGGCTGCTCCAGGTCCTGCTCCTACTGCGTCATTCCCTCCGTGAGGGGGCCATCCAGGAGCCTTGCCCCGGAAGGGGTCCTCGCGGCCCTGAAGGCCGTTTCCGGCAGAGGGGCGGCCGAGGCGGTGCTGACCGGCATCCACCTGGGGGCCTGGGGGCGGGATCTGTCGCCCAGGCGCGATCTGGCGTGGCTCCTCCGGGAGATCTCCTCCGGGCTCGCGCCGGATCCCCTCCGCTTCCGGCTGAGGCTGAGCTCGCTTGAGCCCGGCGAGGCCCTCCGGCTTGCGGAGGCCTTCAGGAGCCTCCCGTTCCTTGCCCCGCACCTGCACCTCCCCCTCCAGGCCGGCTCCGACAGGGTGCTCTCCGCCATGGGGAGGCCGTATACCCTGGCGCGCTATCGGGAGGCGGCTGAGAGCTTCGCCCGGGACGTGCCGGGCATCTCCATCGGGGCGGACCTGATAGCCGGCTTCCCCGGCGAGACGGAGGACGAACACCTGGAGACGCTGGATCTCGTGCGCGCCCTTCCCCTGGCCTACCTCCACGTCTTCCCCTTTTCGGAGAGGCCCGGGGCGAGGGCGGCGTCCTTCCCGGGACGGATCCCCACGGAGGAGCGCGCGAGGAGGGTCTCCGGGCTCAGGGCCGTCGACCGGGAGATGAGGGCGCGCTTCCTCGCGGACTCGCTGGGCCGGGAGCACCTGGCGG
>JAISEQ010000467.1 GCA_031264045.1 Deltaproteobacteria bacterium | reverse complement strand
CTCGTGAGGCGCGGGACCTGGAAGCTTTCCGAGGACATGAGATCCTGGGTGCCCGAGGCCCCCCCCGCCGATCTGCCGGCCGGGCACTCCACCAACCGCGAGAACGAGGACATGGACGGCTTCAGGCCGCGTCCTCCAGATCCGACGGTCTTCGTCTCGGCGCCCCTATACGATGAGATAACCCTCCTGGATCTCGCGGGCAACGAGACTCTCAAGTACGTGACCCCGGGCACTACAAAGACGCGCAGGCCGCTGTCCCCGGAGCTCAGGGACGTGTCCAGGAAGGAGAACACCTACGTCAGGGCCGAGGGCTACTTCGCGGAGCTGGAGAAGCTGAAGCCCGGGGAAATCTGGGTCTCGGACGTGACGGGGGCCTACACCCCCTCCAACTTCATCGGCATGTACACCCCGCCCGTCCTGGAGAAGGCGGCGGAGGAGAGGGGCTACCCCATACCCTGGCTCCCAGGCGAGCAGGCCTACGCGGGGGTGGAGAACCCCAACGGCATGCGCTTCGAGGGCATCGTCCGCTGGGCCACCCCGGTCACGGACGAGAACGGGGTCAAGACCGGCTACGTGACGCTGGCCCTGAACCACGACCACATCATGGAGTTCGTGGACCACCTGACCCCCATGAACGAGCGCTACACGGAGCATCCCAACGCCTTCGAGGGCAACTACGCCTTCATCTGGGACTACCAGTGCCGCTCCGTGGCGCATCCCCGCCACCATTCCATAGTGGGCTTCGACCCTGAGACGGGCGAGCCCCAGGTGCCCTGGCTGGAGGAGTCCATCTACCGGGACTGGAAGAGCTCGGGCGTGGAGAAGTGGACGGACTTCGTCCGGGGCTACCCGGTATTCAACGAGCAGTCCCGCACCAAGCGCCCGGCCCCCGAACTGACCAGGGCGGGGATGGTGGGGCTGGACGGGAGGTACCTGAACAACGCCCCCCAGTGCACGGGGTGGATGGATCTGACGGCGACCGGAGGCTCCGGGTCCCTGTACATCCTGTGGAGCGGCATCTACAAGCTGAACACGGCCGCCGCCATACCCTACTACACGGGCCAGTACGCCCCGAACGAGAAGAACGCCTTCTCGCGGAGGGGCTTCGGATTCGTGGCCATAGGATCGGGACTCGAGTCCTTCACGCGCCCGGCTTCCGAAACCCAGGTGCGCCTGGAACAGTCGGTGGCCGAAAGCCTGCGGCAGACTTTCATCCAGCTCGCCGCCACGACCCTGATCCTCATCGTCATCGTGGTCTTCATAGCCATCTGGATGGCCTCTTATCTGACAGGCAACATCACCGGGCTCATCGAGGGCATCTCGCGCTTCAGGAACGGCGAGAGGCAGTTCCGCTTCATGAGCAAGATCCAAAACGAGTTCGGGACCCTGGCCGACTCGTTCGACGACATGGCGGACGGCATTGTGGAGAGCGTCCGGAACCCGCTCACCATAACCACCATGGATCGCCGAATCATCTACATGAACGAGCTGGCGCTGGACTTCTACAAGCGCACCCAGGACGAGGTGACCGGCCGCCCCTACTCCGAGGTGACCGTGTTCCCGGAGGACACCGAGTACTGTCCCCTGAAGGCCCTCTCCGAGGGCCGCGAGGCGGAGATCTTCTTCGTCGAGGGCGAGGGAAAGTACCTGAAGGCCAAGGCCAACTACTTCCACGGCCGGGACGGGGAACGCCGCGGCTACATGGTGGAGTCGCTGGACATGACGGAAATGGTCCTGCGCCAGCTGGAGCTCGAGAAGGCCATGAACGAGGCCAAGAGCGCCAACGAGCACAAGGGCCGCTTCCTCGCCCACATGTCCCACGAGATCCGCACCCCCATGAACGCCATAATCGGGCTCTCGGGCATAGTCCAGAAGAACCTGGACACCATCCGCGCCGAAACGCCGGAATTCACGGAGATACGCGACAACGTGCGCCAGATAGAGGTCTCCTCCCTGCACCTTCTGGGACTCCTGAACGACATACTCGATCTATCGAAGATCGAGGCCGGCAAGATAGAGATCTCCGAGGAGACGGTGGAGCTGATAGTGCTCGCGAACACCGTCACCAGCATCATGAAGACCCGCTGCCTCCAGAAGAACCTGGAGTTCAGGACGGATCTGATAGACTTCACGCCTTCGACGTTCCTCACTGACCCGCTCCACCTGCGGCAGGTGCTCATAAACCTCCTGGGCAACTCCGTGAAGTTCACGCCCGAGGGGGGGAGAATAGATTTTCTCATCAAGCGCAAGGACCGCAAAGACGGGAAGGCACTTATTGAATTCACGGTAAAGGACACTGGCATCGGCATCTCGCAGGAGGCCATGGCCGCCATCTTCCAGCCCTTCGAGCAGGGGGCTGCCGGCATCACCATGCGCTACGGGGGCACGGGCCTGGGGCTCACCATCAGCCGCCACATAGTGCATCTCATGGGCGGCAACATAGCGGTGAAGAGCGAGCTCGGCAAGGGAAGCGAGTTCTCGTTCGAGATCTGGCTCAGGGAGACCGAGAGCAAGATCCGCGAGGAGGCCCATCCGGAGGAGACCTGCTGCGATCCCAAGGACCGCTTCAAGGGCAAGAGGCTTCTCCTGGTGGACGACGTAGACCTGAACCGCAAGATCGTGAAGGCCATGCTCAAGGTCACGGGCATCGACGTGGACGAGGCCGAAGACGGCGTGGTCGCCCTGAAGAAGTTCGAGGACTCCCCGTCAGGTCTCTACGACATAATCCTGATGGACGTCCAGATGCCCAACATGGACGGCTACCAGGCGAGCACCGCCATCCGGGGGCTTGATCGGGACGACGCCAAGAAGGTGCCCATAGTGGCCCTCACCGCGAACGCCTTCAAGGAGGACATCGACCGCGCCCTGGACGCCGGCATGAACGCCCACGTGGCAAAGCCCGTGAAGCAGGACAAGATCATAGACGTGGTCTTCAGGCACATTTCCCGGGAGTAGCCGGGGTCATCCCCGGAGCGGGCGCGGGAGAACCGCTGGCCCCGCGGCCGGGACCCCAGCCCGGAGCGCCCGGCGGAGCACCGGAATTCCTGAACGCATGAACGCATGAACGCATACGCCGACGCTCTCCGGAGGGGAATTCCTTCAGCCGGAGAGATCTTCTCTCTCAAACGACGGGACTCGGACAAATATTCCGGGAAAGATTCCGACACCGAATCTGACAAAGATTCTGGGAAAAATTATTGGACAGATTATAATACAGATTCTGAGAAAGATTCTGGGAAAGTTTCTGGCAAATCTTATGGGAAAGTATTCGACAAAGACTTTATGGGGAAATTCCGGGAAAGATTTCGACAACGGTTTCAAAAAAGATTCTGGCATCGATTCTGAAAAAAACAAGAACAAAACATAAAACATACCTGTCTTGATGTAAAATACAAAACCCCAACATTTTTTTTTGTGTTTAAAAATATCACCTGATTTTGAATACGCAGAAAATGAATTCTCATTGCCTTTCCTTCAAGACCATGCCTCCGTGCCGTGAAAGAGACAACCGGATCATGAGGCTCCAAAAGAATATCGTGATTCATCCTCCAGCTGATACGCCAGTTCCATTCCTCATGCAGGTTCACGAAATAACTGTTTCATGAGCTTTCAGATTGGCTTCCCCAATAAGCCGGAGGAAGGATTAAGGTATCATCCGTAGAATAGACAGATCGCATCCGGACAAAGCAACTTCCGCCAGTCAGACTGATTTTCTCATGGCAAGCGGCATTCGTTTCGAAAACTTACAAAAAGCTGAAAAATAGAGCGAATGATCAAGTTTGACAAACCATGAATTAACTGATAAGATTAGGACAGCTGATGGGCGGATAATTTTATGTGCTGTCGATATTCCGTTCGCTCGCCGATAACCCTGATCAGCATGACAAACTCCTCAAAAGCCAATCGTGCCGCTCCGAAAGTGAGATTCAATATTCCCATCCGCAATCAAACTGTCAGAATGGTTGCTACAGAACCTATTTAAGGGATTTAGATATGGGAGATGAACCAAAGAAAATTAAAAGTGACACGCATGATTTTTCGCAATTAATCGATGGAGGATACCTGTACATCGACAAGACAGCCGTTATACAAAAATTGTTAACTGCTCAACACTCTTATTTCTTTCTTGCCAGACCCAGAAGATTTGGAAAATCTCTTCTTCTCAGCACTATTCAAGAGATTTTCCAAGGAGATACAAGACGGTTTGAGAATTTGATGATTGGCAATTCAGATTTTCCTTATGAATTCAAGAAATCACATGTTATTCGTATCAGTTTGAGCACTCTGGGCATTGACCCGGAATTTGTAAACGAAAGTTTAGCTGATCTGGTAAATATGTTCAGTGCAACTTATGGTTTTGATTCAAAAATAAATAATTGCGGAACTGCAATCTTCAAACTGATATACAATCTTTACCATTCATTCAAAAATACACCATTGCTTCTTCGGCCTGAGCTATTTGCCGCTTCGGATACCATACCAGAAAACCAGATGCCAGACGATCCTCGAGTCGTTGTGCTCATAGATGAGTATGATTATCAGCTGATTGCGAACATCCATAATCAGGCTAAGCTTGGAAAAATTAAAGATATATTGAACAGCTTTTTCTCATCTATCAAAGAAGCCACCCCGATGATACGCTTTCTCCTTGTAACTGGCATTACAAAATTTAGCGAAATTTCAGCCGGTTCTGGAATGAACAATTTAGTCGACATTACTTATAATCAAAATTTCTCAGATATTTGCGGTTTTACTAAACATGAAATATCAAATAGTTTAAAGAATAATTTATCGACAATCTCTGAAGAGTTTAATGATGCATCTGAAAAAAAGAATATTGCGGCTCGTAAAAATCATTCTAAAATTAACGAAATTCCCAAAATAACATCACAAGATATTTTAAATTCACTTGTTGATATGTACGACGGATACAGTTGGGACGGCAGAATAAAAATTTTTAACCCATATTCGACTTTAAAATTTTTTGAAAATAAGCAAATAGCCGGTTATTGGTATGAATCAGGAGGTCCTAACTTTTTGAAACAACTAAATTTAATTAGACAAGATTTTTTTAAAATTTTTGACAGAAATATTACATATACCGGAACGATTCCAATTCAAGAACTGCATAACACTTCACCTCAAACAGCAATGTTGCATACCGGTTATCTTACCGTCAATAAAATTGAAGATGTTTATCCTGCCGACACTTTAGCTTCTGGCAATTCTGACTATCACAGCAACTTAAGAATTACCCCTTATTCAGTAGTTAATCAAACTAGAAATTTTCATCTTATTATTCCTAACAAGGAAGTGAGATTGCAATTTGCCAAAGAATTTTTAATTGACACCTTATACAGCAATTTATCTGAAACCTCCAAATCCGAACTCTTTAAGCTTCTTGAAGAATTTACATCCGCTTTCTGCAACTGCGATGCTAAAACTTCAGAAGAAAAACTATCAGCTATATTTTCTTCATATCCTTTTAAATTGCATATTTCACGCGAATCATATTACCAAACTATAATGTTTGGAGCATTGTCATTTGCTAACGGAACTGTGACAAGCGAGAAAAATACTGTCCACGGAATAACCGATCTGATACTCGAATTGCATAACGATACCGTGATAATTGCTGAAGTCAAATATGACAAGACAAATGATAATATTCAAAACAAAGAAAACGGAACTTACACAAAAAATCAAACCTCATCTGGAACTGACTTGAATCGAAATGAACCGTTGCAGAATACCGAAGATGCCACGCTCCGCTCGAAAACAGCACCTGCAGCAACATCAGCTTATGGACCGACAAAAGATAAAATTAAGAAAAATTTCAAACTGACGAAAATAACTGAAAAGATCAATAGACTTCTCGATCGCGGCCTGTTAAGCGCTTTCAAGCAGATAGAACAGAAAGAATACGCAGCAGAATTTATTCATAAGAAAAGAAACGTCTGGATTGCGGCAGTCGCAATTGTAGACAAAAATCACGTCAAGATTAAATTTCAGAAAGTTGATTATTCAGAAGAAAAATGAGCGATATGAACTTGCATCGTCTGTAGCGTGACGACCATGCCTCAAGGTACATCATGAAGTTTGAATGAAAATTCGCTTTTCGGATATCGGGTGAGGAATATTCCATTCGCTTCATCATGGAAAATGATAACTATGTCAATGTCCGGAAACAATGCTCTTCGCCACCGCCGACATTTTAATTCAACAACTCCGCCAAGGCTCCCGACAAGGCTCCCGGCAAGACGGTTCCGAGCTGACTTCATGAGACCGGAATGCTGCAAGCATACGCATGTCCATGAAAACATGAAAATTTCGTCCCAAGCTCCTGACAAGGCGTGTGAGGGCGTATACATACCTCAGGAGCTCCCAGAGGTCGGCATACGCTTCCATATA
The DNA here is from genome assembly GCA_031264045.1 of Deltaproteobacteria bacterium. Lineage (GTDB taxonomy): Bacteria > Desulfobacterota > Desulfarculia > Adiutricales > Adiutricaceae > JAIRZX01. The sequence continues at coordinate 8,963 of JAISEQ010000467.1, read as the reverse complement.
CGCCTTGTCCCGAATGTCGATGAAAGTCACGTGCCGTCCAGAAAAAAACCGGAAGCCCCAAAAAGGCTTGCCCGGGAGCCGTATTTCGGGGCTCCCGGGAAGCCTCGGGGCTTCCCGGAAAACGGTAATGGCGGAGAGAAAGGGATTCGAACCCTTGAAAGCTTATTAGGCTTTAGACGATTTCGAGTCGCCCCCGTTCGACCACTCCGGCATCTCTCCTCAAACTGAGGACCAGGCGACCGGCCGCGCAGATCGCAACGATTATACCACAGACGCCCCCCGAGACGGAAGCCCCCACCCCGAATCCCGAACGTGCGGCGTCTCAGTCGGAACGGCGGGTCGATGAGCCAGATATTGTACTATCTAATATAATATAAACAAAATGTTGTATGATACTTACGGAAAGCGCTGTCCCGACGGCCACCGGCCTCCCCGGATTTCCGTCCTCTCCATCGGCCGAAGGCATCCCAAACGCCGATGCATGCCGACGGCATCGACGTACCCTTTCACGGAACCGCGGCATTCCCCTCCGAAGACCCGCCGACTGGGGGGGGCAACAAGCCCCCGGAGCCTTGTCTCGAGCCGGTTCCTCCGAGCCGACCATGACGTTCCGGAAAATGGTGCCGCAAACCCTCCCCGGAAGGCCAGGATCAGTTTTATTCTGAAACAATGCCTGCGTTTCCGCCACCTCGTGCGGTCCGCTCGGAATTCCCATGATGGTCATTTGTCACAGTTTCTGATTCAGGAATGGTCGGCTAAATCCGATCAGGAACGGAAGAGTTCTTAGCCAAACCGGCTGTGAGGTCGGAGTCCAGTACCCTGACCGCTCATCTCTCCCTCCCCAGGTCCTGGACCTCTGTTCCGACCGGCTCGGAACGGCCCCGGAACGCCGGATGCGTTCAGACTGTCCTCCGCCCGAAATTTTGCCTCACGGTAGCGCCGACTATCCCGGAGAGGACAGAGCCTCCCCATTCCCCGCGTCCGGCGGGCGTCAACTGGCTCGCCACCGGAAACGGCTCGACCGAACAGCCGCTTCGCCTCCCCGGCCCTGTATTTCCGTTCAATGTCAGCGAGCAGTTAAAGGAACTCATCAAGCTCGGCCCCTCTCAGGATCGTTTCACGGGTTCCGTCCCCAGCATCTCGGGAGGCCAACATTGGAGCTCCAGGGCGACCAGCTCAGAGCGACCGTGAGATCTTTCGGGTATCAGAATTTCAGTGTAAAACATTTAAATTCAGATACCCGGATTTTCCGGCAACTCCATATGGGTTTCTTTGGATACAGGAGCTCTCATATAATTTGAGATTCAGTTGGACAGCTTTAAATTGCTTATCTCGTGTTGTCTCAGGCATGAGAAAACTTACCGACACTCGACAGGTGACTTTCTGCCTTTAAGCCTCAGACAAACATTTACTTGACAAATGGATTTGTATGTGATTTGATATGATATGTTCAGGATGCGTAGCATTTCTGGCTTGCCTTGAATGCCATTTGCCGCAAGGAGAACCGCATGTCTCAGAATGCACCTGTTCTGCCGGTCAGTATACAAAGTTTCGAAAAACTGAGATTAAAAAATGCTGTCTATGTCGATAAAACTCAATATTTTCCGATGCTTCCTAACACTAGCGATGTAATCTTTTGCTCACGTCCCCGTCGTTTCGGCAAGACTCTTACGGTTCGCGCACTTGACGCGTATTTTTCAGGTGAGGCAAAACTCTTCAAAGGACTTGCGGCAGAGGCATCTATGGACTCGCCTGATTTTGTACCCCATCCGGTAATCAGCCTGAACATGAGCTCGGCTGCAGACAGTGACAACAAGGAAATTTTTACAGAGAACCTCTTAGAATGTCTGAATGTAAACGCGGAGCGGCACAATTTATCATTGAGATATTCCGATCCCGGAAACGCCTTCTCTTCCCTAATTAAAGACACATGGAAAGCTAACGGAAAAAAGGTTGTCCTTCTGATTGACGAGTACGATGCTCCTGTAATCAGTCTTGTCCAGAGAGATAAACATATATACGATGAAATTTTGCTTTCCCAGACACGAGGCGTGATGTTACGTTTCTATACGCAAATTAAATTCTCTGATCAGTATCTTGAATTCGTCTTCATCACCGGCGTAACAAAATTTTCCAGACTTGGCCTATTTTCCCAGCTTAACACTCTCGTTGACATTTCACTCATGCCTCAATACGCCGCTTTCATGGGCTACACCCAAGATGAGCTGACAGATAATTTTGGGGATTTCATAACCAAGTCAGCCAAAAAATTCAAAATTAATGAATCAGAACTTTTGTTGAAACTTCGCGACTATTACAACGGTTTTTCTTTTGATGGAGACACAAAGCTGTACAACCCTTTTTCCATCAACTATTTTTTCCTCAATAATAAATTCAGCAACTACTGGTTTCAATCTGGTTCCGAAAAAATTATCAAAAAATTCCTCTTGGAAAAGGCTCTCACTGTAGATCAGTTCCAAGATTTTGAGGTAGACGCACATTTTGCCGAGAATCCCGGGGAAATTGATACTGCTTCTCCAGCAGGGTTCCTCTATCAGGCAGGCTATCTGACCCTTCGGTCTAAAGGTGATGGACAGTATGCCCTTGACTACCCCAACCTAGAGATCCGCCAGTCCCTTTCCAGCCTGTTTCTGCAAAATTTCAACGATTCTCCTGAAAATGTTGCCAAAGCCGGAAGGGAGCTCGTAAGACACTTGGCTACCAGAGATATCCCCGAAATTGTTAACGTCTTCTCCAAACTTCTTTCTGGCATATGCTATGACGATCATGTAGCCGCCGGTCGCGCGGCTCAGGACGGAAGTCTCGATACCGTTGTCCGCAGGGCGATTGGCATCGATTTCCCCATCGATGCCGTACGTAGGCTTTCTGCCGCACTGGCGGAGAAAATTATCAAGGAACAGGGCGAAAGTTTCTACCGCTCCATCCTGCATGCCGGCCTGTGGACTGCCGGGGCAGAGGTGACCCCTGAGAAGCATGAAAACATCGGCAGGCTCGACTTGGAGGCAGTCTTCGGCGGCATAACGTACGTCTTCGAGCTGAAGATGGCTGAAGACGTCATCGGCGGGCCTGAAGCCGCACGTGCCGGAATGGCGCAGATACGCGACAGAGGCTGCGGTCATGCCTCCGACAGGCCCGTCCTGGTGTCGCTTGCCATCGGCAGAAAGGAAAGGAACATCGTATCCTGCATCTTCGAGATGGACGGGCAGGAGACCTGCGTCCTTCCCGAACGGTACTGGAAGTACCTGGAAGTCCACAGGAAATCATCGCTATAGCAGTTCACATTTACTCCCGCATCTGAAATTACGCTGGCCTGACCGGAAGAGGCGGGCAACAATCGATTCATTCCGATCATTCCTGTCATTCGGGTCTCCCCTCCCGTCAGGCCCCGACGGCACGTCAGCACTGCCGGACAGGGCGCACTCGCCTTCCCCCTCCCGCGAAGAAGCGGAAAGGTTCGGACGCGACACAGGCAGGCGCACGGAGGTGAGGAAAAAGTTCGGGGAGTGGACGCCCTTGGCGAGGCGGAAGATCGGGAAGAGGCTGCCCTCCACCTTCCTGAAGAACCCGTCCCTCCCCGATGCGATAATCAGTAACCGCGGCGTACCGGTTTCTGCCTCACCGACATGGAAGACGCGGTGCCGCCCACGCCGGTGACGATGTCACGGGGCTATCGGTCGCCATCCCCGTGTCCGTCACGGGGGAGAACTTCCGCGTCAGGGAGGCCGCCCGCCCCGCCCCGCCCCGCCCTGAAGAAGAAGAAGAAGAAGAAGAACTGGGACATGAATCTCCACAGCAAGGAAACGGGGGATGGAACCTCCCGACCTCCCGGGGCCAGGAGTGCCCGGAGGCCTTCAGCAGGGACGTGTCCAAGCGGCTCTCCCCCGTGAACGGCGACGCGCCGCAGCAGACGCACCCGGACGGCAAGTGATCCCGGTTCACCCTTGACCTGTTCGGGACGGACTCGGGCCGTGCGGTGACCGCATCCCCCCGCCGGAACAGGGCCAAGACCGCGTTCGGGAAGGACTGGAACGGGGACATGGTCCGCGCCGAGTTCAGTCGCTCCGCCTGCCCGGACTTCCCGGGATGCTGGGAGTATCCCTTGGGGTCCGCAGGTTCGGGACCGTAGAGAGACGCACCGCGCCACCGCACCCGACCGGAGGCGGAAGGAGCGGACCCCCGTGCACGGTTTTCAGGAGAAGCTCGCCGAGCATACCGGCAGGGATGTGACCGTGACTGAACGGGGGCGGCCGTTTATGAAGATCGACAGGACAACGTGCCGGAACTGCCGCACGAACTGCCGGGATACGGTGAAGTTTGGCCCTGAAGCCCGCTCCCGGAGCCACGCGCTCAACCGCATCAGGGCGGACAGCCGCAGGATGCGGCAGGCTGAGGAGCACAAAAAAAAAAAGCGACAGGCCAAGGCCCGCAGAGCGGATGACCCAAAAAAAACGCGGCAGGCCCCGGCCCTCCCGAAGCTGAAGCTCCGAGGGCTGTGTCCGGGCCGACGGGCCCGGTTCTCCGCCGCGGAGGTGCCGGCCCAAGCCGCCGGCAGCGGCAGCCGACACAGCTTCCCCTCCAGAATCCCTCTGCGATCGGCTGAGGCGCCGTCACCGGCGGGCGCGTACGTTCCGGCGGGCCGGAGGGGATGCAGGCCCGTGGCAGCCCGTCACTTCCCGATATCGGCCGGGTCAAGGGTCACCGGCGCGTACAGCGCGGCCTTTTCCCCGTCGAATGCGGCCCATTCCCTGTCTCCGTACATGAAATGCCACCATTCGCCGTAGAAGGGGGCAAAGCCCTCGGCCAACATGGCATCGTGCATGAACAAGCGGTTCGCGAGCTGCCGCGGGGTGATGCGATTCGAGAATGTCCTCATGACCTCTTCCTCGTCCGCCGCCGTCATGCCCGGAACAGCCGGTGTGCCGTCGTCCCTTTCGGCCGTCGCGGCCTGATCGCCTGCCGCCGGGGTGCAGTCGAGTTCCGTGCCGTCGTCGAGGCGCACGATCCTGATGTCGACGCATCCCCCGGTGGTGTGCCCGGCGAGGGGGGGATAGGCGGCGAAAACATCGGCGGTCCTGTTGAGGTCGTCCTCGGCATATTCCCTGCCCGACTCGTCCCACTCCCTTCTGAGCTGCGCCTTCCTGCCCTCGAAATATTTCGTCTGTATCTCGGGATGCCTGTAGCCGTAAACCACCTTCAGCCCGTATCCAGCCGGTCGGAGCCCGGCGTTTACCGCAGCCAGCTTTTTCGCGACGGAATCCCTGACGAGAACCGTTTCGCCCGTGTACGGGATCATGTCCTCCCTCTGGCTGGCCAGGATGCTGGAGTCATACTTGCGCACGTCCACCAGCGGCTCGCCGCTCGTGCCGGCGGCGATGCCTCCCCTCTGCTCGAAGGACATGACCGCATGGATGAGAATGTTGAACTGCCTCACTGTAGGCTCGGGGATGGCTTCGGGGGCGGCCCATGAAACGGCCGCTCCTGAAAGGAAAACCGCCAGCATGACGAAAACGGCACCCTGTTTCATGAAAGACTCCTCCTGCTGCGATGTGTTATGCCTGACAGGCTTCTGGAAATTAGTACACAGCACTTTTAAAATATCATAACATATGGTACTGCCGCAAGCCGAAAAACCAATCATGAACTTCTGACAATCTGTCCGTCAAGGTCGCGCTCGGGGTCCGTTCCTCAGAATTCCAACGGACGGATTTCTTCGGGACGCGGCAGGCCGGGCAACTCCGGAAGAGGAACCTCCGGGACGTGCGGCAGGCGGAGGCCGGGACGGTGCGGAACCGCCGGAGCGGGAGGAATGCGGAGCCTGGGGAAGCCCGGAAGTTCCGGTACTGGCGGAATGCGGCGTTCATGGAGAACCGGTACCGCCCCTGGCAGCGGCCGGGGTCGCCGGCGGATCAGGTGCCCCGCGGGAAAGCCGCCCGCGCGGCCAGCCTGCCGAGAAGATCCCTCCGGCCCGTCGATGCGGCTTCATGGATGCAGCCCGACCGCGTCCGGCGATCATCCCGTCCGCTTCCGGCATGGCGGCGGAGCTGCCGGCGCATCCCCTTACCCGTTCAGGACAAGGGCCCGGCAGAAGACGGGAGAGGGCGGGCTACCACTTGCTCTCGTCAAGAACGCGTTCGCTCTTGCTGACGATGACCGCGCCGGCCATATCTCCGGTCACGTTCATGCAGGTGCGCCCCATGTCGAGCAGGGCGTCTATGCCGATAATCATGGCGTAGGCGACCGCACCCGCAGAACCTTCCGTCACGGGCAGGTCGACCGATTCAAGGACCATGAGAAGCATGATCACGCCCGCCCCGGGCACGCCGGCCGTGCCTACCGCGGCCAGTGTGGCGGTGATCATGACCGTCAGCTGCTGGTTGAAATTCAGGGGCTGGCCCGTGGCAAAGCCGATGAACATGGCGCAGACGGCAAGATAGATGGCAGTGCCGTCCATGTTGACCGTGGCGCCCACCGGCAGGGTGAAGGAGGAGACGGAGCGCGGCACGCCCATTATTTCTTCGCTCACGCGCATGGTCACCGGCAGAGTTCCGTTTGAGGAGCGGGTCACGAAGGCGGTGAGCGAGGCGGCATTCGCTCCCTTGACGAATTTGATAAAACTCAGATTGGAAACCAGGCGCAAAAACCCCCCGTAGCCGATCACCAGGTGAAGCACGAACCCGACGTACATGGTCATGGCCACATAGAGCAGCGGCCCCACGGCTTTCGGCCCATGCTGGGCGAAAACGATGGCGATCAGCACAAACACGCCGACGGGCGCGAACTGCATGATGCCGCCCACTACCTTGTACATGGTTTCCGCGCAGGCGGAACACAGCTCAAACAGCCTGTCCGCCGCTGCGGCCGCCTTTCCGTCCTTGGAGTCGCGGAGGAATGCCAGCGCGATTCCGAAGACCAGGGCGAAGAAGATGATGGGCAGCACGTCGCCTCTGGCCAACGATTCGGCAGGATTGGTGGGCACGATGTCCAGAAGGATTTGGGAAAGGGGAGGTGCCTTCGCGGATGTGCCCTTCACTGCGGCATCGCCGATGATGCCCATGTTCAGGCCGGGTTGAAAGATGTTGGCCAGGGCAAGGGCGATGGCCACGGCGATGACGCTGGTCACGAAATAGTACGCCAGCGTCTTCAGTCCAACGCGACCGAGCCGACCCGGACTGATGCTGGCCGCGCCCGTAATCAGCGAGAACAGGATTACCGGCACGACGATCATCTTGAGCAGACGGATGAACAGATCGCCGAATATCCCGGTGCTGACGATGAAAACGCGGGCGGCCTCCGGCGCGGCACCCAGAACGCAACCGCAGACCGCGCCCAGAACGAGGCCGATCAGGATGCGCTTGAGCAGATTGACGCGAAAGTACCAGGAAAGAAATCCTGACGATTCTCGATTTCGACTCATATGCGACTCCTGCACGTTTAGGGCGTAGGCGAGGCACTGCGGCTGCTGCTGCGGGACACACCGCCCCGGGGAGCCGTGCCGCATCCGTTCTCCTTCGCAGGCCGCCGACAGACATGACCGGCCCCATGCACCGGGCGCTCCCGACCGCCGGACGATGCAGGCACGGCGGGACGGCGTCTCAAGTCCAGTTAGCGAGGGCGCCGGAGCCGCGCCGAAAACGGCATCAGATGCCGGTCACGGAGACGGGTCCGAAACGCGAAGGAAACCCGCACCGGCGGCGCGGACGCCATCGGCGGCAAAGTCCGGCGTGTCTTTGCGATTTATGATTTTACCAGCCGAAACCCCGCCTTTCAAGCCCATTTAGGCTTATCAGGTGTCCCAGCAATTGACGGACAATTGTCCGTGAGCCAATTCGGTCGCCGTCGAGCGTTTTGTGATTCCAACGGACTCGGCAACTGATCCGTTTGGTGACTCTTTCAAATCTTCAACTGCCACATCATGTGTATCATCAATATGGATAACGGTTTTGTTCCTGATAATCATTATAGTTCTTCAACATTTTAATCTGAAACCTTCTTTAATATCGCATATTTGTTTGTAATCCTTTATATATTTATAGATTATGTCAATTTCTTCGTCAACTGATTTTAGCATTCTTTATATAGCACAGTACTCTCACTTGTGACTGGCTCTGTTCCAGGTATAAAAGGCATACCCCGTTTGTAGCCGGAGAGAGATTGGGGCTTTCCCTTCATGCTATCCTTGTCCTGGTGTTTTCTAAAAAATCGAACTCTTTGCGTATCTATCATGCCGTGACGTACAAAATTTTCAAAATCAAAAATGACGATGCCTGACGTTCTGCCTTTGCGAAATATTGCGGTTCTTTCCTTTTGACAGCAATTTTTTTACGTGACCGCATCAAGCCGCCGGAAGACCGATGAAGATCGGACAGGTCGGCACCGAAGGGAACCGGGGATTTCTCCCGAGTACCAGTATTTATAAAATTGCAAAAAGATACCACTTATTGTTTCTTAACAGCAATATATCAGCATTGAGATCTTTTCATCTGCCACATATCCAGCATCCTCCTATCGAGCGGTGCTTATTTGGCCATACACAAACGGGAACTCCGCCCTGCCGCGAGGCAAGGATATCTGAGGAAAACTCCTGAACCGGTTCAAGTTCCCCCGTCGTTCGATATCCGCCGGACGCCGCCTGATCCTCCCCGACTACCGGACCGTCCTCCCTTGGGGCACGCCCAGGGAAACCGCCCTTTAGCGGCGGGAAGCGCCGGGAAAGCGTCTGAGCCGACGGCAGGTCCAGAGCCGGACCGGTGCAGTCCAGACGGAAATAAGCTGAACCGGGCTTATCCGTCTCCGCCTGAAGAAGCCCGCGACCGGCTCCCCGCCTTCCTCGATGCCGCGGGTCCGTCACGGCCGCTCCCGACAGCGGAGATGCCCGGCGGCCCGCGGTGCGCGGGGGGGGGGGGGGGGGGGGGGGGGGGGGGGGGGGGGGGGGGGGGGGGGGG
>JAISEQ010000452.1 GCA_031264045.1 Deltaproteobacteria bacterium | reverse complement strand
TCTCCGGCGGAGTGCTCCCCCCCCGCCCGGAACCAGCTTTTTTTGTGGCGCATGAGGGCGTGGGTGACTCTGCGCGTGCTCCGCACCTGAGGAGGAGCAGCAGCAACCGATGTGCCCATGGGGGGTGCGAGTCTGCCCGTGCTCTGACCATGATGAGGAGTAGCCAACGATGTGCCCATGAGGGGGGGGGAAGGTCTGCCCGTGCTCTGACCATGAAGGGGAGCAGCAAGCGATGTGCACATGAGGGGCGTGCTCTGACCATGAGGAGGAGCAACAGCAACCGATGTGCCCATGAGGGGGGAGGGTCTGCCCGAGCTCTGAACATGAGGAGGAACTGCCAATCGAAAGGCAACCGGTCGGTCGGCGCCAAGCGGTCGGAGAGGTCTTCCGGAATGGACGCCCAGAGATCCGGAGCCCCTCCTGAGCAGCACTTCCGGATGCCGCCGCGTCCTGGGCCCAAAGCACTCCGCCGAGATAATGCGGGTACGGTATCTGAGGATCCTGGGACGGATGGAGGGTACCGGGAATGGCAGGGGGGGGGAGAGGGAGGAGGAAGGAAACCCGCCCAGAACCGCCGCAGGGACCGGAGGGCCTTGAACCCTGGCCATGAGGCCTCGGAACATGCCTGAACACGGGACAGAGGGCCGGCCGGCTCTCCGGCGGAGTGCTCCCCCCCCGCCCGGAACCAGCTTTTTTTGTGGCGCATGAGGGCGTTTGGGGGTAGACTTGTTCCGCCGTTGAAAGAGCGCCATCCCGCTCCAAAATCCTTTGAACCCGCGGCTTTCCGGACCGGCCGTCGCCTTCGGGCCGCCTTGGGCCGGAAGGGATGGCAAGCTCCCCGCCCCGGCCCCGACGGCCGGAACCCGTCCCCGTGAGTGAGCCGTCCCTTCCTATAGGGATACGCGCGGTCCGCCTCTTCCGCCTCCTCCGGGCCCCACGGGGTCCGCCCCCCCTTTTCCGACCCCCGCACACCGCCGCCGCGCGGCCGGCCGCGCGGCGCTCAGATGTCGGCATCCCCTTCTGGAGCCTCATGACGGACACCCAGATCCCGCCCCCTCCCCCCCTCCCGGAGACGCCTCCTCCCCTGCTGGAGATAAGGGATCTCGCCATCGGGTTCGGGAGCGGGGACTACCTGCCGGTCAGGGGCCTCGACTTCACTCTGATGAAGGGCGAGGTGGCGGGCCTGGTGGGCGAGAGCGGGTCGGGGAAATCGCTCACGGCCTACGGGCTCATGGGACTCCTCCCCCACGGGGCGAACTTCAGGAGGGGCCAGATCATCTTCAAGGGCCGGGACATACTGAAGCTCCCCCCCAAGGAGAGAAGGGCCCTCGCGGGCTCCTCCATGAGCATGATCTTCCAGGAGCCCCTGACGGCCCTGAACCCCGTCCTCACGGTGGGCGAGCAGGTAGCCGAGATCTTCAGGGTCAAGCTGGGCCAGGACCGAAAGCGGGCGCGGGAGTCCGCCTGCGCCATCCTCTCCCAGGTGGGCCTCCCCAACCCCATGGCCGCCCACTCCAGCTACCCCCACCGCTTCTCGGGGGGCATGCGCCAGAGGGTGGTGATAGCCATGGCCCTGGCGCTCAATCCCGATCTGGTCATCGCGGACGAGCCCACAACGGCCCTGGACCCCACCATAGCCCTCCAGATCATAAGGCTCCTGAAGGGGATGACCGCCAAGAGAGGCACGGGTGTCCTGTTCATCACCCACAACCTGAGGATCCTGCAGGGCCTCGCCTGCAGGATCCTCGTCATGTACGCGGGCCTCATCATGGAGGAGACCGGCGAGGGGGGGATCGCGGACCCGTCGCATCCCTACACGAGGGGCCTGGTGGCCGCCCTCCCGCCCAACCCCTCCCGAAACGAGGGCAAGATCCTGGTCCCCATACCCGGACAGGCCCCCGGCCCCGGAGATGTCGCGGCCGGCTGCCCCTTCGCTCCGCGCTGCCCCGAGAGCGTGACCCGGTGCTCGGAGAGCCTGCCGGAACTCCTGCCCGTGCGGGGAGGCGGCAGGGTCAGGTGCTTCAAGAGGGAGGCCGGCGGTGACTCGTGAGGCAGCGCCCGCGACGGGCGCACCACCGGCGGCGTCTCGTGACGTAGCGCCCGCAACGGGCGCACCCGAGGAAGCGCTGCCCCCCTCCCCGGCACCCGCCGACACCATCATGGAGGCGAGGGGGGTCCACAAGACCTTCAGGCCCTCGAAGGGGCTTGCCGGAGAGATCAGGAGCCTCTTCAGCCGCAAAGACGACCGGGGAGGCGTGAGGGCCGTCCGCGGCGTCGACCTGGACATCCGCCGGGGGGAGATCCTGGGCCTGGTGGGCGAGAGCGGGTCGGGCAAGTCCACCATGGGGAGGATCCTGAGCTCCCTCTACCTCCCGGACAAAGGCGAGATCCTCTTCGAGGGCCAGGACGTGAGGAGCTTCACCCGGAACGAGCGGTTCGGCTTCTGCCGGAGGGTCCAGTTCATGTTCCAGGACCCGGCATCGTCTTTGAACCCCCGCCTCACCGCCTTCAGGACCCTCTCGGAAGGCCTGGTCATCCACCGGATAGGGACCAGGGCGTCCAGGAGCGAGAGGGTGGCGGGGCTCATGGAGGAGGTGGGACTGGACCCCGCCCTCCTCGCGCGCGACCCCCACCAGTTCTCGGGAGGCCAGCGGCAGAGGCTGTGCCTGGCGAGGGCACTCTCGCTGGACCCGGAGCTGCTCATAGCAGACGAGCCCTCCTCGGCCCTGGACGTCTCCGTCCAGGCCCAGATAGTGAACCTCCTGCTCTCCGCCAAGACCGGGAGGGGGCTCACCCTGGTCATAATAAGCCACGACCTCGCCCTGGTCTCCCTCATAGCCGGGAGGATCGCCATCATGTACGGGGGACTGCTAATGGAGGTCATCCCCAGGGAGCTCCTGGGCAAGGCCGACCACCACCCCTACGTGAAGGCCCTCTGGGCCTCCGCCGAGTACTCAGGCGACTCGGACGAGAACCTGATCCTGGAGGGCGAACCCCCCGATCCCCAGAACCCGCCTGAGGGCTGCCCCTTCCACCCCAGATGCCCGGAAGCCGGGGAGCGGTGCAGGACGGAAGCCCCCCCGCTCAGGGAAGGCCCCCCCGGAAGGCTCGCCGCCTGCCACTTCAGATGAGGGAGGGGCAAGAGGCCCGACGGTCCTGTCCGGAAGCCCCTGACCCTCAGGCGCTTCACCCCGTGGACGAGCTTGAAAATGCTGCTGGAAGCCTCCATACCGATGCCCCCCTGTAAGCGGCTTCCAATCGTCCTTCTCAATCTCCAGGCGGCGCAGGCCGTTCTGGGACATCCCATCGTCCGACTTGCCGTTTCCCTTGCGATTCGAGGCGTTCTCCTGGCAGTCGTCCTAAAACGGACATGCCAAGCATTCCGCGAGGTCCATCTCCTCCCGTGAGGTCCATCTCCTCAACGGGTCCGTCCCCCTTTCCCGCCACGCAGACGGGCAGCCAGTCCTCGCCAACGTTCTTATGGGGCGCGATCGGCACGTAAGCCGCAAGCTGCCCGCCATCGCTTCTCTTCGCGTCAGTCCTAAGCTCCCTAGTAAATATGCCTAGCCAGAGTTTCACAGTTATGATATGAATACCGCCTAACTATTTGATTTTACGTAGTTTTTTTAGTCTACGTATTACCCTTCCATGGATACTGTCACAAGTTACATTACAGGCTCGCGGGGCTGAGGGACAGGCGCTGCAGAAAGAGCCGGGCCGAGAGCGCCGCCTGTCCTGGACGGCGTCTACACCAGGCCGGGCCTGGCCGGACTGTGCGCATCCAGGAACGTCTTACAGACTCTGACCAACGAGATGGAGATGGTCGATCTCGACATCATAGGGACGGTGCTGAAGTTCCCCCTGGACGACGGCGGGCCGTCGGCGGAGCTCGCCGAGGCCGGCCCGCCGCAGGAGGCGCAAGGGCCCACGAGCAGATCATGGCCAGGGTCCTCGCGAGAATCTCCGGCGGCGGGGCCGATCTCACGAGGATACCTGGCATCAAGGCCCGGACCGCGCTGACCATCATTTCCGAGGTCGGGCTGGACATGTCCCCTTGGCCCTCATCGAAGCACTTCTGCTCCTATCACGGCCTCTGCCCCGGCAGCAACGTCAGCGGCCGGCAAGAGCCACGGGGGGGCGACCAGGAAGGTGGCGAGCAGAAGCGCG
>JAISEQ010000383.1 GCA_031264045.1 Deltaproteobacteria bacterium | reverse complement strand
GGCGGCATCGCTGGGCGGGGACAGCCCGACCTTGACGTCCATGGCCGGCGCCCGTGCGGGCGCTTACTACGGCGTGCCGGAAAACCTCCGCGCCGTGGCCATGGGCATGCTCGACGTGGAACTTCGCACGATAGCGCTTTCCTGGGAACGCTTCGCTCCGCGCAGGTTCGGGGCGTACAGGAGGCTCACCGATATTGGACCGAGGCTTGCCGCCTGCGCGTGCTCGCACGGAAGATGGAAGCGCGACGGAACCGGGTTCTGGACTGTCCGTCATCCCTACCGCGTTCCCAACGAACCCTGGGACTCTCTTGTCGGAGCCTTTGAGGGTTTCGTTTACTCTTTCGACTATTTTCATCCGGAGTACGGGCTTGACTGCTACTTCGGAGTGCTCGAGAGGAAGGGCGCAAGCACCGCGAGGGCGGAAGAGCGTCCCGATCCCGCGCACATCGACGCGCACACGGCAGTCGCGGACATTATGTTCGCGGTCCGAAAAGATCGTTTCTGCGGTGGCCAACTGGAGCGTATAATGGAGGAAGGGATAATCACGGAATGGCTGCTGCGCCTGGAGGAAATAGACGGGAGAGCTTAACGGCGGACCGTTCCCTGTCCTCACAACGGGTTTGCCTCCGCGAAGGGAGAGGTTCCGCAGGAGGAGGCCAGACGGCAAGGAAAGGGGAGCACGGGAGACGGACATGCCTCACGGCATACAGAAATGACAGCCTTCGACGGCGTTACGGGATCGAGACCCGGCACCCCGTATGAGGCGTCAAGGCGGTACCCGATGGTTCCATGCCTTGCCCAGTCCTTTCCCGGATGCCATCGACTGCGGCCGGCACCAGCCCCGGAGCCGAGCGACCGATGCCTCGAGGTCCTGCCTCCCGGAATGCCGCAAGCCTGCCGCCGCCCGTCGCGGAGTCTTCCCCCCGCCTCCAGAAGACGGCCTGACAGGTTCCCGGTGCCCGTCACGGACTCTTCCTCCCGCCCGCACGAAGGCCGAAGTTCCCAGGCCGCATCACATGCACCAAGGCCGCATTCCAGGTCATCTCCCGGGCAGACCGGGCTGGCCGGAGAAGCCGCTTGTCTTTATCAACATGTTGTGATAATAGTTTCCGGTCTATGCCTGTATTGTAGCCGCCGCACCCCTTATCCGGCCGAGCGGGCTTCATGCCTGAACCCTGGCCCGGGGTGCCTTTCATGGCCCGGAACCTCATCCCGGGTCTCACCAAGGAGAGATGCGCTTGCCGGACAGCGGAACCATGCCCAGGACGGGAGGGCCGATTCCCCCCCCCGGAGGGGAGGAGAGGTTCTTCCTCATGGAGGCCGAGCTCCCCGAGGAGGCCAGGCCGGCCTTCACGGGAAGGCTCATGTCCGGAAACCCGGATCTGGATCCCTTCGACACCGGAAGAGGCGTGGGCCTCATTCTCCGGGCGTCCCCGGAAGAGGAGACGGGTGGCCAGGGGGGGCGGACGCTGAAGCTCATGACGGAGGAGCTCATGGCCCTCCGGAAGCCGGGCGTGCCCCTTCCGAGGCTCAGGATGGCCTGGCTCCGCCACGGGCCGCCGGAATCCTTCCTTGTGGGCGCCAGCCCCTTTCTTCTGGGGCCCCTGAAGGTCACCCCGCAGGGTCCCGATGAAGACCGGCAGGGAGCCGACGATGCCTGCGGGGGGCCGGGGGAGACCGATGCCTCCCGCGAGGCCGTTTCCGGAGCCGTGACGGCCGACCCGAAACCGCTATCTGAGCCAGGTCAGGATTCAGGGACGGAAGCCGAGTTCCCGGAATGCCCGGCCGACGGCCGAGACCCCGCCGGCCGGGAAGCCAGCGTCGGCGGGAAGGCCGCCGGTCGGGAAGCAGGCGCGGACGGTCTGTCAGGCGGCCCCGCCCCTGCCCCCGAAGGTCCACCGGACGCTACGGCGGTCTCACCCCCTCCCGCTCCCGCTTCCTCCCCGCCCGGCGGCCTGCCGACCGGTAACCCGGGCTCCGGCCCGGGCAGGCCCCCCGGCTCCTTCCGGTGGTCCGGGGGGACGGAGGAGCCCGCCTCGCTCAGGCTTCCCGGCGGCATGAGGTTCTCCCCCAGGAGGAGAACGGGGATGGCGCTCGCCATATCGCTCATGGCCGACTTCCTGAGCCCTCCCCCCGGGGCTCCGGACACGCGCGGTCTGAGGACTCTCGTGGCCTCAGAAGGCCCTGCCGTCCTGCCCCTCGCGGCGCTCAAGCTGGGATCGGGTCCCGTCACATTCCTGTGCGCGGGAGACGAGGCGCGGATTTCGGAAATGGAGCTCTCGGAGATGAACGGCGAAACGGGAAGGATAGGCACCCTTCACGGGCCGCTTCCCAGATCGCTCAGGACCGGCGGCCCCCTCCCGGAGAGATCCTTCGGGCTGGTATGCTCCGCGCTGGCGGCGCCGCTCCTGGCCCGGCACCTCTCCCGGCTGGCGAGGCTCCTGTCCCCCCAGGGAAGGATAGTCGCCTCCGGCCTCGGGCTGGGACCCCAGACCGAGGCGGTCCTGAAGGCCGCCTCCAGGGCGGGGCTCACGCTCGCCTTCTCGGTCACGTGGACGGACTCGGCGGCCCTGTGCCTGGATCTCCCCCGGCCCCGCCACGCCATCTCCTGGGACTGGAAGCCCGGTGACTGGGCGGCGGAGCTCACCGAGGACGATCTTGCCGCCCTGGAGGAGCTGGAAAATGCTGACGGGACGACCGATCCCGGTGCCTTCGCCCTGCCGGGCCTTCCCGAAGCGACCGGCCCCGAACCGGGATCCGGCTCCGAAGACGGGACCTACCTGGCAGAAGGCTCCGGGCCGGAATACGGGGACGACCCAGGGGAAGGCGCCGAACCAGTGACGGGAACAGGACCGGATACGGAGCCCGAAGCCGAGGCCTGCGGCGCACGTGTCCTTTCCGCAGCATGCCCTTTTGGTTCTGCGGCCGAAGCCCCGGACCACTCACGGGAGGGCGCGGTGCCGCCCGTTCGCCGCAGGGGCAGGCCGCCAAAGTCCAGACCAGAGGGGGACGGCCGGGACCGAGCTGGACAGGACGGGACAGCGGTCGGGAAAGATGCCTCCGCCAGTCCTGAGGAAGACGCCGAGCGGCCCGTACGCCGCAGGGGCAGGCCGCCAAAGGCCGCCCCTGCCGAGGACTGGAGCGGAACCGACGAATCCGGCTGTCCCGACGCCGCACCGGGACAACCTCGCGCCGGGACCGGCAGACCACGCGGGAGGCCCCGGAAGTCCACAACGGCGCTCCCAGCGAACGCGGCCTTGTCGGAACCGGAGCAGTCCCCCTGCTTCGGTGCCGGGAACGGGGACGGATCAGGGAACGATGACCGCCCGCAGGATCCTTCCCGGAAACAGGCCTGTGACGAGGGCCGCTCAGGCTCCCCGCACCCGGCTCCCCCCGCCCCGGAACGCCCGGTCGGTACCGGCGAGCCTGCGGACGTCCTCCGGAACTCCGGGGAAGGTCTCGGCGGGGAAAGCCGCCCCGGAGATTTCGGGGAATGCCTGGGCGCGGAAGACGTTCCCCCAGGCCGCCTCGCGGACACCTCCGGTGTCCGGGACGACCGGGCCGACCGCAACGGGGACACCGCGGACGCTGATCAATGCCGGAAGTCGGACGAAGACGGCCAGCCGGATCTAACCCGCTCCCGCCAGGAAGGTCCGTAGATCCGGAGAACCGCAGAACCGGAGAAACGGAGAAACGCGGGAGCCCGGACGAGAGCCGGAAGCTCCTGGCGGACTTCCTGGTCCGGAACGGCTGAAAGGCCCCCCGGAGGAACCGAAACTCAGGGTGCCCGAACCGTCCCGGTATCAGAATGCCTCACGCCCGGCCCGCCCGCAGTTTGGCCGGGCAGGCCGATGCCGGCCCCGGCATTCCGGCGGGCGGCCGTGTCCTCCCAGCGGTCGAGGCGAATTAGCCTATCCGTTCAGCAGCAGGTACTCCCCCGGCTCAAGCTTCCGTACCCGGCCCTTCTCCGGGAAGACCTTCACGAGCTCGCCCGCGTTGGAACACTCGATTGGGACGAGCTTCGCCTCGGGGCAAAACCTGTCCGCAAACCTCCGGAGAGCCTCCGGGGAGGCGTGGCCCCCGGTATGCGCGAACCTGATCCTGTCCTTCGGGACCTGAAGGGAGACCTCGTCGCCTTCGCCAAAGCCCAGGGGGCCGGTCTTCCTGTATCCCTCCCACCTGGAGTAGATGAGGACCGCTCCCTCCTCCCCCGCATCCCCCCCGGGAACTCCCAGAAAGCGCTCCAGATAGGGACTGAAGAACCGACCGCCTCGCACGAGCATGAGAAAGCCCCGCTCCTTCCAGGCCATGAAGTCTTTCTCGGCCTCATTTCCCTCGAGCAGCCTCAGCTTCCCGGAAAAGCCGTAGGGCAGCATCCCTCGGTCGGGGCTCCTGAAACCGCTCGCGATATCCAGAATCTCCTTCTGGAAGCGGTCCGCCAGAAACAGCCTGTCCCGCCCGGCGCGCCCGTTCGCCCTCACCAGGGAATGGATCCTGTCGATGCCGGTCGATGAGCATATGGCCAGGGTTAGAGGCTTTTCCTTCATTATCCTGTAAACGCTCTCCTCCACGTCCCTCTCCGGCGCGAAGGGGCCCTTGGGGGCGCTCTCCCCCTTTCCTCCTCTCCCGAAAACAGGAGAGCACACGAGCCAATGCGCGTCCTTCGCGAGATCGCCCATGAAGTACTCCGCCTGGGCCCGCTTGAGGCCGTGGTCCATGAAGTCCCCCGAGACCAGGGCCAGCTCCTCCCCCTCGCGCACGAGGAACATGTAGGTGTCGGGACATGAGTGATCGGTCATCACGGGCCTGATCTCGATATCGTCAAACCGGATAGGTTTCAGCCCTTCGAAGAACTTTACAGCCGCGAGCGCCTTCCTCCTCCTCAGGCGGCCCTCCAGCGTGTCGCCGCCCGCCCGTGTCGGCCCCCCCCTGCCCAAGTCCTTCTCAAGACGCCCTATCCTGTGCTCGTTCAAGACGTCCATGAACTTCCAGGTGCTGGGCCCGCAGAAGACGGGCACCTCCGGGAGCGCGTCCTCCAGGCGTCCCGAATGGTCCAGGTGAAGGTGGCTTATGAACAGCGCGGAACCGGTCCTGCCGCCTTCAGGGTCGGGCGCGGTCAGGCCCGGCACGGTCAATGGGATGTCGGTCCCGCCCGAACCGGGTTCACCGTGGTTCCCTAAATCGATGAACACCCTCGTGCCTGTCCCTGACCTGAACTCAATCGTCGTGGGACGGTTCTTCCCCCCGCTCCTGTGGAATTTCAGCTGCATCACGGCCTCCCATGGCAGGACGTTTCCCGGCTCGCGTAAATGCACGTCCCCGCGACCCATCCCCCGCCGCAGCTTTTGTCAACAGATTTAAATGACGTCCCTCAATCAGGAGAGACATCGGGAATCATGAAAACCAGGGCGGCATCAGGTCTCGATGGCTCTGCAAAACGGCGGCGGAAAGCCCGTGGACGTGCCTGACTGCAGGGCCACGCAGGCCAGGGCGGGAGACCGGGGAGGCATGGTCCGGCAGGCACATCTATGGCAGAATGGCCTTGTGACATGATAAACCCCCATGCGGTTTGCGGCACCCCGGCCCATGAAAGCCGCATCGTGCAGCACGGCTGCATGTGGCGGCGTCCCCGGCGCCGAGGCCCAGGAAAACCTTTCATACTA
>JAISEQ010000318.1 GCA_031264045.1 Deltaproteobacteria bacterium | reverse complement strand
GGCCCGGCGGCGGGGTCGGACCGTGGCGGGGGGAGATCTCCCCGGGGGGCGGCGTCCGGGGACACCCCGGCTCCGGGGGAAATCCCCTCCACCGGCGCCTCCGGCGCTTCCGGGCCGTCGGCTGGATCCGGAGGGGGCGGATCCAGCTCCTCCGCGGCGAGCGGGGGAGGTCCGGGGAGGGCGCCCGCGCCGGTCCTGAGCGCCTCGCGGAGGGCACTCATTATGTTCTCGCGGCGGTTGGCGACGGTGGCGTCCAGGCGTCCCCCGTCGGACTCCATCACGAGGTCGCCGGGCCCCAGCGACGGATCGGGCTGGAAGGCGATGCTGATGAACCCCGGCATCCGGGCCCGCAGACGCCGGAGGGCGTCCTCCAGCTCTCCGAGATCCTCCGGGCGGACCTTGAAGGTGGCGGAGCTGGAGTGCTGCAGATAGCCCACCGCTGCCTCGAAGGCCCCCGCGGCGAGACCCCTCCCGTCCTCGAGCCTGACGTTAAGGACCGCCTCGGCCGCGTCCACGGCCAGTTCGACCATCTGGGGGCCGTTCTCGCGCCAGAGATCGTCGTAGACGTGCTGGAGGCGCTCCAGTATCGCCGGGAGCGGCTTCAGTTTCGCGTCGGTCTCGGCATAGGCCCTGCTCCTGCCCTCGGCCTCGCCCTTCGCGAGTCCCGCCGCGCGCCCCTCCTCCTCGGCCCTCCGCTTCAGATCCTCCAGATCCCTGTCCCGGGCGGCCGTCCAGTCCGCCCTGTCCTTCTCGAGCCGGGCCTTCTCGGCCTCAAGCTCCTGCCCGCGCCGGAGGTTCTCGGCGCGGCCGTTCTCCACCTGCTCGGAAACGGCCCTCGTCTCCTCCTTCAGCCGTTCCAGCCGGGCCTCCATCGAGGCAATCTCGGCCTCCTTGACCCCGGCCTCGCGCACTATCTCCGCCGCCCTGGAAGAGGCCTCCTCCACTATCTCGCGGGCGTCCTTCTCGGCGCGGGCCTTCAGCTCCTCGCCCAGGCCGCCGGCCTCGGTCCTGACGTCCTCAAGTATGCCCCTGGCCTTGCCGTCGGCTTCCGAGACTATCTCCCTGGCCTTCCTCTCGGCACGGTCGAGGGTGTGGATGATGGCGGAATCCCTGGCGTCCAGGTCCTCGAAGGGGAACTCCTCCGCCCGGGCAGCGGGCAGCATGGACTCGTAGGAGCCCTCGTCCATCCGCCCGGGGTCGAAGGGGCTGAAGAGGTAGTTCAGGGAAGGCGTCTCGGAGGCGAGCTCGGAAAGGGGCCTCCTGTCCCCCTCCCTGTACTCCCGGAAAGCGGGGCTGCGGGGCTTCCCGTCGTAGGACCCCTTCTCCCCCCTGTCGAAGGCGGGGGCATTCCAGTCCTCCGGCGCGGCAGGCGCGCCCCTGTCCCTGTCCTGGCTAGACAAACTGGTCGCCTCCGTCTCCCTTGCCGATGACTATCTTGCCCTCGGCCTCGAGCTTCTTCGCGGCCCGCAGGATGGCCTGCTGGGCCTTCTCCACGTCCGCCAGCCTCGTGGGGCCCATGGCCTCCAGATCCTCCCGGATCATGTCGGCCGCCCGCTCGGACAGGTTCGCGAAAATCTTCTCCTGCATGCCGGGGGAGGCCGCCTTCAGGGACAGGGTGAGCTCGTCGTTGTTCACCTCCTTCAGGATCGTGCGGATGCTCTTGTCGTCCACGTTTATGAGATCCTCGAACACGAACATGAGCTTCCTCACCTCGTTGGCCAGATCCTGCCTCTCCTCCTCCAGCTTGGTAAGTATCGCGTTCTCGGTGTTCTGGTCCACCTGGTTCAGTATCTCCGCGACGGTCCCGGAGCCTCCCGCCGGACGGCCGCCCACCGGGCCCTGGGCCTTAATCTCCTCGCGGAGGACCTGCTCGACCTCGTCCAGGATGCTCATGGGCACCGATTCAAGATCGGCTATCCGGAGCATGACGTCCTGCTGGAGGGGTTCCGGGAACTCGGAGATTATCTGCGCGGCCTTGCCGGAGTCTATGTGGGCCAAAACCAGCGCTATGGTCTGGGGGTGCTCGTTCCTGATGAAGTTGCCGAGCGCCTTGGCGTCTATGTTCTTGATGTTCGAGAAGGGAACGGGCGAATTGACGTCCTGGATGAGCCCGTCCGCCCTGTCGCCGTCCAGTGCCTTGCCTATAGTGTTCTTGAAGAAGTCGTCCCCCCTGACCCTTATGTCCCCCGGCTCCTGCATCGCGAGAGAAAACTCCCAGAGCACGTCCTGGATCTGGGACGGGGTCACGTTCTGGATGCCGGTCATGGCCTTGCCCAGATCCTTAATCGCTATGTCGTCCAATTCCTTGAACACGTCGGCGGTAAACTCCTCCCCCATGGTGAGAAGGAAGATGGCGGCCTTGTCCGGGCCCTTGAGATCGGGCGGCTGTGCCGGCAGATTGTCCTCGCGGGGCATCCTTGTCCTCCTCGTCCGGGGCACTCGGGCCCTGATTCCTTGTCTTGGGGGGTGCGGGGACCTCCCTGTCCCCGTCCTTAAAGCCGGAGGGTCCGGGGACCCATTCTACAGGATTAGGCGATGAACGGTTACACGATGATGAACGGTTACACGATAAAGAGGCTAGCCTCCGCGGACAGGGACGCGGACAGCTGCGGGATAAGGAGGCCAGCGACCGAGGAAAGGGAGGCGGACGGCTGCAGGATAAGGAAGCCAGCGGCCGCGGAAAGGAAGGCGGACGGTAACAGGATAAGGAGATTAACGGGCTACGGAAAAGGCGGCGGACGGCTGCAGGATAAGGAGGATGCCGGTCTCAGATCCCCCGCCGCGGGCAACGGTCTCCCGGAAAGGACCGCACGGGGCGGCCCGGATGGAGACCGGGGTGCCGGGTCCGTTTCCCCGGCCGGGCGGAAGGCCGGCAGGCAGGGTGCCCGCTACTTCTCCTCCCGCGCCTCAGGGGCCTTCTCCTCGATCCAGCGGCGCAGGAGCCCCACCGTGCGGTCCATGTTCTCGCGGGCGAGCGGGAGGATGTTGTCCCTTGAGAGTCTGCCGTACTCGAGGCGCTGGGGGGAGCCGTCCGGCTCCTCGGGCTCCTCCGAGGCGTAGTCGGGGGCCTCCTCGTCCTCGGGCTCGTACTCGCCCTCCTCGTTCTCGATGGCCTCGGCGGCGCGGGCGGCGGTCTCCCCCAGAGCGGTGGAGACCTCCTCGTCGCGGGGAGGCAGCGGGAGGGGCAGGGACTCGCTCCCCCCGCCTCCGGAAAGCGGGTAGTCGGGGAGCACGGCCTGCTCCGCGCCGGACCCCACGGGCTCCACCTCCTTCTTGAGCCAGTTGAGTATGGGCCTGACCACGAAGATGAAGAAGAGGATGATGAGGAGGAGGTTGACCAGTGGCCTCCCGAACTCGCGGAGGAGGTCCAGCAAGAACACGGCCCAGACGGAGACGGCCTCCTCGCGGTAGAATTCCAGGCAGGTCACGGACACGGTGTCACCTCTCTTCTCGTCGAACCCCACGGTGTTCTTCACGGCCTCGGTGAGCTGGGCCAGCATCTCGGGAGGCACGGGGGCGAAGATCCTCTCGCCCGCCTCGTTGGTCGTGAAAGTGCCGTCGACCAGGACGGCGACGGAAACCTTCTTCAGATCCCCAGAGGCCGAGACGGTCTTCCTCTTGATGTTGGTGACCTCGTAGTTGGTGGTCTCCTCGGTCCTGGAACTCACAACCTGGTTGCCCTGATCACCGGAGTTCTGGCGGTTGGCCGTGCCCAGCTCGTAGGTCGCGTTGGGGATGCCCGCGTTGGCCCTCCCCGGCCCGGTCTCCCGCTCCTGGATGCGCTGCTCGCTCCGCACCGCCGTCTGCTCGGGGTCGTAGATGTCCTCGGTGGTGAGCACCTCCTTCAGATCGAGCTCGACGTTCACCTGGGTGGTGGCCTTGTAGGGCCCGAGCACCCTCTCCATCATGGAGTTGATGCGGGCCTGAAGATCGCGCTCGAAGGCCCGCTTCTGCTTCAGCTGCTCGTCGTTCAGGAGCCCCGGCTTGTTGGAGTCCTTGCTCCAGAGAAGGCCCCCCCCGGTGTCGATTACAGAGACGTTCTCGGCCGTCAGCCCGTCCACCGCGGAGGTTATGAGATGCACGATGCCCATGAGCTTGGACTTGTCGAGCTCGGCCCCCCGGGCCAGGGTCAGCACCACCGAGGCCGTGGGGTCCTTCTGGTCCTCTATGAAGAGCGTCTCGCGGGGGACGGTCAGGTGGATCCTCGCGTCCTGGACCTCGGGGAAGCGCATGATGGTGCGCTCCAGCTCCCCCGTGACCGCCCTCTGGAGCCTTATCTTCTGCTCCATGTCGGTCACTCCCAGCCTGGACTCGTCGAAGATCTCGAAACCCACCCCGCTTTTGGACGGAAGGCCCTTCACCGCCAGATCCAGCCTCGTGTCCTGGACCCGTTCCGCCGGGAGCTCAATCGCCGCCCCCCCCTGCGCCAGGCGGTACGGGACCCCCTCCTTCTTCAGCTCCTCCGTTATTTTTCCGGCGTCCTCGGGGGAGAGATCGGAGTAGAGGACCCCGTATTCCGTCCGGTTGTTGGAGACGAGGAAGTAGACGAAGGCGGCCGTCGCGACTAGCAGGAGCGCGCCCCCGATGATGAGCTTGGAGGGCGAGGTGGCGGCTATGCGCTCCCTTCCCCGGGAAATCTGGTCGCTTATGCTGAAGGCCATGGATCTTCCTCGGGGGCGCCGGCGGTCCGGGGACGGTCCCCGGGCGCCTTAGCCCTGACTGGGAGCTTTGAAGCAAGTTAAGGGCCAGGTTTCCTGCCGAGGGGAAAAGGCACCCGGGACGCAGGCATCTACCCCCGGAAACGGGGAACGGCAGACCAGAAAGAGGGCCCGGTGCCGTCGGCTGCGTTCCGGTGAGGCCCAGGTCTTCGGCGAGCAGTGCGCGGTCGTCGGCGGGAAGAAGATCCTGATCTGGGGGTTCGAGACGCCCAGCGTGAGGCTGAAGAAGGGGAATGAGGTTTCGCCCGCCGCCATGCGGAACCCGTCCGATCCCGATGCGGCGTTCAACCGTCACAAGGGGCAGGGGTACAACGTGTCGATCATTGAGAAGATGCCTCCCGTCCCCGCCGACGGCGGACTCGGGGGGCCGTCGTTCATCGCGGCGTCGGGCGTCGCCGGAGCCGACGTCCCCGACAGGGAGTTCGTCCCCGTCGTCCGGAAGGCGATAGGTGACAGGGAGCTCGGCACGAAGAAGGACCTGGCCGACGGGGCCTGCCCGGGCCAGGAGGACTGCGAGAATTTCAGGAACTAAGGGCATCAAGCTCAGGGCACCCGTGAACGGCAGGGATCCGCGTGGCGGCGGCCCGGACGGCGGCGACGCGGGGATCACCCCTGATCAGTTCGCAACGGACGACAACGGCGAGATCACCGCATGTCCGCGGGGCCGCAGGGCCAGGTAGGTATTCGAGGACTATGAGAGGAGGGGCAGGTTCCGGGCCGTGTTCAGGCTCTCCGCGAGCTCCTCCTGCCCCGGGATCGGGGACTGCCTGGCAAAGCTCCTGAAGGACCGCGCCGTCGTCTCCTGCAACGCAGGGAGCTCGGGCTCGCCGTGAGGCAGAAGAAACAGGCCGATCCCGGTTTCGCGAAAGATTACTCCATGAGGGCGGGGGCGGAGGGCAACGTCCGGAAGCTCAAGGCCGTGGTGTGTCCCGAAGTGCGCGTGAGGTACAGGTCAAAGTCGAAGATGGACAGCAGGATTGCGGTCGGGGTCGCCGTCGTCAACTCATGCCAAAGGCTATATCGCTCTGTTTAGACCGGCTACAAGCAATCATCATACAAGCCTTCATACAAGCCTTCATACAAGCCGGAGAGGCCGTTCCCGGCTGTGCGGAAGCTGAACGCCTTGTCATTTATGAGAATTGAAAACTCGCCCTTTAACACGGTGCCTGCTTGATCAAATCATTGTTACGGGATTTCAAAATATTGAGAAACCCGTCTACGTCCCGTTCAGCATGGACTGGGAGGTGACATACCCCGGGCTAAAGCCCAGGGGCTTCCCGTATGCCGTCTCAGGCCCGCCAGATCAGCGTCCGGGCTAACCCCGCATGTCCTGCGGTTCTTTTCGCGAGCGATCCCC